>NZ_JBFBIL010000003.1:0-250833 GCF_040685575.1 Kitasatospora sp. NPDC088351
CCAGTTTCAGATTACTCCGCAGGGCCGATCCGGCTCGGGGGCGGTGGCGGGGAGGCCTGACCCCCCACCCCCTCCCACCCACCCGCCTCCCGTGATCTTGGCTTGTCGGGCCGGACGGGGAGCGAGCACACCTGCCCGCTCCCGCGCAGCCCACGTGCATGCTCCCGCGCAGCCCACCTGCGCGTTCCCGCGCAGCCCACGTCGGGCCCCGTGTGGTGGCTCGCCGGTCCGGGCCGGCTGCTGCAGCAGCCGACCCGGCGCCAGACGACGGTATTGCCGGCGGACCGCCGGAGTTCCGTCCCTGGGCCTCCGCTCAGTTCGGCGGCAGCGGCTGCCAGAGGCAGCCACAGTCGGGGTGGCCCTTGAGCCGCAACCGACGGGGCATGCCGTCGATGGCGGAGAGTTCGCACCAGCCGTCGACGCTGGGCGGGCGTCCGCCGTCCAGATACACCTGCACATGCAGCGCGGCGAGACCGGCGACGGCCGTCGCGAGGGCGGTGTCACAGGCCGGGGTACGGGCCCGCCCCGGCCCCTCGTCGGCGAGTTGCGCCAGCACCCGGGGCCAGGCCGCGTCCTCGTCCTCCCTCGTCAGCACCAGGCAGTGGCCGCAGGCCGAGCGGCCCGGCACCACCAGCGGCCCGACCACCCCGATCTCCTCCACCACCCCGGCGTACAGATGGGGCACCCCGGCCCGCAGCAGCTGTCTCGCCTCGTAGGTGCCGCCGGCGAACGCGCCGCTGCCGTCCCTCGGCGCCAGCACCACCAGGTCGGGTGGCCCGTTCGGGGCGGCACGGCGGGCGCCCGCCGCCGGGCGGCGCGCCGAGGCCCGCTGGACGGCCTCGCGGGCGGCGCTGGTCCGCAGCCGCCCGACCTCGCCCGGTGGCAGCCCGGCGGGGGAGCAGTCCCCGGGGGTGACCCGGCCGCCGTCCGTCACGGTGACCGTGCCCGTGCCGCCGGCGGCGAGGACGGCGGCGAGCGCCGCCCCGACCCGTCCGGCACCGCGGACCTCCACCCGGGTGTCGGCCCGGCGGGCCAGTACGGCGGGCGCGGCGCCGGGGCTGGAGTGCACCAGGGAGAGCGAGGCGAGGTCCGGCCCGAGCAGTTCGCGATGCGGCTGCGGGAAGCGGGCCAGCGCGCCGCCCACCGCGTCGGCGTCGTCGAGCAGCCCGCCCTGTTCGAGTTCGTCCAGCAGGGCGTCGGCCGGGTCGCGGCCGAAGCCCACCCGTTCACCGGCGTCGAGCAGCGCGGGCCGGTCCCTCGTCCCGTCGACGAGCCCGAGGAAGTCGCACAGGGCCTTGTCGGCGCGTTCGAGCACCCCCGCGTACTGGCGGACGGTGCCGAACTGCAGGGTCTCCGAGTCCCGCCAGCTGCGGGAGAGGGCGGGCTTCAGCACAAGGCGCACGACGGTTCTCCTTCCGATCGTTTCCGGACGGCTGACGGCAGCATGCCCGATCGGCCCGACATCGTGCTGTGCGTTGTCCACAGGTCCGGCCTCATGATCGGAAGATCTGTTCGCACGCCCTGTGGATAACTTGCCGTGCGGTCCCGAGACGGTTTCCGGACACCCGCTGTCGGCTTTTCGTTCCCGATCACTCCACGAAAGATTTCGGCCACGGCAGCGGACTTCTGTCAGCGGTACCGGGTAACGTCGTGTGGCATGGCAGCCGAACGGGACTCCCATCCCCCGGCGTCGCGTCGGCGTGCCCGCGCAGCGTCCGGGTCGCAGGTCGCCGCGCCGAGCACACGCGGGCGCCCGGATCAGCAGCAGAGGCCCCCGCAACCGCCGCAGCCCCCCGCCGCGCAGCCCCCCGAGTCGCATACCGAGCGGTTCGACGGGAAGCATGCCGACCGCTCCCGGGTGGAGGTCCGCCGGAGTGCCCGTCGCAGCCGTACCGTGTCCGCGTACCGCGAGGGCGATCGCACCGTCGTGCTGATCCCGGCCCGGATGTCGCACGCCGAGGAGCAGCGCTGGGTCGCGCAGATGCTGGAGAAGCTGGCCGCCCAGGAGAGCCGCCGGGTCCTCGGGGACGACGCGCTGGCGGCCCGGGCCCGCGAGCTGTCGGCCGCCTACCTGGGCGGTCGCGCCCAGCCGGCCCAGGTGCGCTGGGTCACCAACCAGAACTCGCGCTGGGGCTCCTGCACCCCCAGCGAGCGGACGATCCGGCTCTCGCACCGCCTCCAGGGCATGCCGGAGTACGTCGTCGACTATGTGCTGCTGCACGAGCTCGCCCACCTGCTGGTGCCCGACCACGGCCCCGCCTTCTGGGCGCTGCTGGAGGCGTATCCGCGGACCGAGCGGGCCCGCGGCTATCTGGAGGGTGTGGTCTCGGCGGCCCGGCTGCCGCACATCCCCGGCGCCCGGCATGCGGACCCGGAGCCCGATCCGGCCGAATCCTGCGGCTAGGTTCCCCCGGAGCCGCGCCCGGCTCGGGTCCGGCGGCACGGTGGCGAGGACGGATGAAGGGGGCGCGGGCCGCATCGGCCCGCGCCCCCTTCATCCGTCGTACCTCAGGCCGTCAGCCTCCGGGCCCGTGCCACCAGGTCGCGCACCGAGTGGTCGGTGAGCTCGGGCAGCCGGTCGTAGTCGAACCAGCGCAGGTCCAGTGACTCCTCGCTGATCAGCGCCTGCGCGCCCGGCGGGGCCACCGCGACGTACTGGACGTCCAGGTGGATGTTATCCGGCTGGTCCTTGCCGGTGCAGCGGACCTGGTGCCGGTCGAGCCTGGTCGGCACCGGCGTGCCGTCGACGGCCAGCAGGGTGAGGTCCGCGATGCCCGACTCCTCGGTGGCCTCGCGCAGTGCGGCGGAGGCCAGGTCCCGGTCGCCCGGCTCGCAGTGGCCGCCCATCTGCAGCCAGATGCCGACCTTGGGGTGCAGGGTGAGCAGCACCCGCCCGGCGGTCGGGTCGACGACCGCCGCGCTGGCGGTGATGTGGGCGGGCAGGCAGGACCGGAACAGCCCCTCGGGCTGCTCGGCGAGGTGGTCCAGG
The DNA here is from genome assembly GCF_040685575.1 of Kitasatospora sp. NPDC088351. Taxonomy (NCBI): domain Bacteria; kingdom Bacillati; phylum Actinomycetota; class Actinomycetes; order Kitasatosporales; family Streptomycetaceae; genus Kitasatospora; species Kitasatospora sp. NPDC088351. The sequence goes on from NZ_JBFBIL010000003.1 coordinate 2,990, forward strand.
TAGTCGCGGCGCAACCGGTCCTGGTCCGGGTCGGCGGGCTGCCAGCGGCTCAGGGTGCGGACGGCGTCCGCGTGCAGGGCGGACCCGCCCGTCTCGGTGACCGTCATGCGGTGGGCTCGCCCTTCCCGTCGTCGTTCTTGCCGTCCTCGCCGCCGTCCTTGGTGAGGTCGTGCTTCGGGGAGCCGCCCGCGGCCGCCTCGCCGAGCAGCTTGTCGATCGCGTCGAAGTCGATGCCGCCCTCCAGGTCACCGGTGCCCCGGTGCACGAAGGCGTCCGGGTCGTCGAGGTCGGCGGCGGTGGGCAGCATGTCGGGGTGCTGCCAGAGGTCGTCGCGGCCCTCGATGCCGCGGGCGTCGGCGAGCAGTGCCCAGAGCCGGGCGGCGTCGCGCAGCCGGCGCGGGCGCAGCTCCAGGCCGACCAGGGTGGCGAAGGTCTGCTCGGCGGGCCCGCCGGCCGCGCGACGGCGGCGGACGGTCTCGCGCAGCGCGCCGGCCTGCGGCAGGTGCGGCTCGGCGGCGGTGTGCACGACGGCGTCCACCCAGCCCTCGACCAGCGCGAGCGCCGTCTCCAGGCGGGCGAGCGCGGCCTTCTGCTCGGGGGTGTCCTCGGGCTGGAGCAGGCCGCCGGCCAGTGCCTCCTGGAGCGCCTCGGGGTTGCTCGGGTCGAGCTGGCCGGCCAGCTCCTCCATCCGGGAGCTGTCGACCTTGATGCCGCGGGCGTAGGCCTCGACGGCGCCCAGCAGGTGGGCGCGCAGCCACGGCACATGGGCGAACAGACGCTGGTGGGCGGCCTCGCGCAGGGCGAGGTAGAGCCGGACCTCGTCGGCGGGCACGCTCAGGCCCTCGCCGAACTCGGCGACGTTCTGCGGCAGCAGCGCGGCCTTGCCGGCCGGGGCGAGCGGCAGGCCGACATCGGCGGAGCCGACGACCTCGCCGGCGAGCGCGCCGAGCGCCTGGCCGATCTGGGTGCCGAACATGGCGCCGCCCATCGAGCGCATCATGCCCATCAGCGGGCCGGCCATGGCCTGCATCTCCTCGGGCAGGACGCCGCCCATGGCGTTGCCGACGCGCTCGGCGACCGGGTCGACCAGGTCCTTCCAGACCGGCAGGGTGGCCTCGATCCACTCGGCCCGGCTCCAGGCGACGGCGGTGCCGGCGCCGGAGGGGAACTCGGTGGCGCCGTCCAGCCAGAGGTCGGCGAGGCGGACGGCCTCGGCGACGGCCGAGCGTTCGGCGGCGCTGACCGAGCGGTCCTTGCTCTTGCCCTCGGTGGGCTCGGCGACCACGGTCTGGCGGGCGATGTCCTTGGCGAGGTCCCAGTTCACCGGGCCGCCGTCGAACGACAGCATCTGCCCGAGCTGCTGGAAGGCGGCGCCGAGGTCGTTGGGGTTGAGGCCGCCGAACATCGCGGCGAACGGGTTGTCCGCGCCGGGACCGCCGGGACCGCCGGGTGCCCCGGGCGTACCGGGACCGCCGGGCATGCCCATCCCGAACAGCGCGCCGAAGGGGTTCCCGGCGAAGCCGAACGACGGGGGACCGCTCTGCTCCTGGTCCTTCTTCTTCTGCTCGTCCTCGGGCTTGGCCTTGCCGTCCTCGGGCTCCTCTGGCGGAACGCCGAATCCGAAGGGAAGGTCGCTCACGGGGTCCTCGATCCGGTCGGCCGTCATGCGGGTGGTGGCGGAAAAGTCTCGGCGCCCGAGGAGGTCGGCGGAGTGGGGGACTCGCGGCCGGTGGGCGGCTCCCGCACGGCTGGACCGCGCCGGGTGCACCGCCGGGCCTTCGCCTCGGGCAGGATGGGCGTACGTGACACACGTACGCACGCACATAAAGCTAACCGTGGAGGATGGCCGGTGAGTTCCCCGCCTTCGGACGTTCGCTCTGGGCTGACCGGAGGAGAGGACGCCCTGGACACCACGGCGTCGCCGCCTCCAGCCTACGGCGGGAGACCGCTGACCGTGGCCGTGACCGGCGCCGCCGGTGTCCTCGGCGAACGCGTCGCGGCCCGGCTGGTGGCCTCGCCAGGGGTCAGGAAGGTCCTCGCGGTCGACGACCGGCGCGGGGAGGTGCCCGGCGTGCAGTGGCGCGTCCTGGACGTCCGGGACCCCGCGGTGGCCGAGCGGCTGGCCGGGGTCGACGTGGTGGTTCACCTGGCGATGGACCTCGGCATGGAGTCCGACCCGCGCGCCCGCAGCGCCTACAACGTGCGGGGCGCGCAGACCGTGCTGACCGCCGCCGCGGCCGCCGGGGTGCACCGGGTGGTGCTCTGCACCTCGGCGATGGTCTACGGCGCGCTGGCCGACAACGAGGTCCCGCTGGCCGAGGACTCGGAGCTGCGGGCCACCGAGGAGGCCTCGCTGGTCGGGGACCTGCTGGAGATCGAGCGCCTCGCCCGGCGGGCACCCCGTGCCCACCCGGGGCTGCAGGTGACCGTGCTGCGGCCCGCCGTCGTGGTCGGGCCGGGGGTGGACACCGTGCTGACCCGGCACTTCGAGGCGCCCCGGCTGCTGGTGGTGGCGGGGTCCCGGCCGTGCTGGCAGTTCTGCCACGTGGACGATCTGGCGGCGGCGCTGGAGTACGCGGCGCTGGGGCTGGTCGAGGGGGAGGTCACGGTCGGCTGCGACGGCTGGCTGGAGCAGGAGGACGTGGAGCGGCTGTCGGGCATCCGGCGGATGGAGCTGCCGGCCTCGCTGGCGCTGGGCACCGCGGCCCGGCTGCACCGGCTCGGTCTGACCCCGGCCCCGGCCGGTGACCTCGCCTACACGATGTACCCGTGGGTGGTCTCCGGCAGCCGGCTGCACGAGGCGGGGTGGCGTCCGGTGTACACCAATGAGCAGGTGCTGGCCGAGCTGCTGGCGCAGGTCTCGGGGAAGCACGCGGTGGCCGGCCGCCGGCTCGGCGGCAAGGAGGCCGCCACCAGCCTGGGCGCGGCCGGGGCGACGGTGGCGCTGGTCGGTACGGCCGCGCTGGTGCGCCGGGCCCGCAAGCGGCGGCGCTTCTGACCCGTGCCCGGCCCCCGGCGGCGGCCGTCGGTCTCCGGTCGTCGGCCGTGGCCCACCGGCCGCGACCGGTGGCGGCATTCTCGCGATGCGAAATTTCACCGTCGTGATGCGGAAGACTCTTGTCCGAAAGCGCCAGGGATGGGGAATCATAAGGTCATGTCCGAGAATCACGACCCCATCCGTCTGCTCGCCGTCCGCGACACCCCGCTCTCGCTCGACGAGGTGTACGAGGCGGTCGGCGACGACGCGGCCGGTGGTACGACCGTCTTCGTCGGGACGGTCCGTGACCACGACGGCGGCAAGCCGGTCGCCGCGCTGGAGTACAGCTGTCACCCCACCGCGGAGCAGGAGATGCGCCGGATCGCGGAGAAGGTCGTCGCGGACTTCCCGGTCCGGGCGCTCGCCGCGGTGCACCGGATCGGGCGGCTGGAGATCACCGACAAGGCCGTGATCGTCGCCGTCTCGTGCGCCCACCGCGGGGAGGCGTTCGCCGCCGCCCGCCGGCTGATCGACGACCTCAAGCACGAGGTGCCGATCTGGAAGCACCAGGTGTTCTCCGACGGCGAGGAGGAGTGGGTCGGCGCCGGAGGCTGCTGACCCCGCGTGGCTCGTGTTGCCGCCCCGATGGCGGCCGTGGCGGCTCTGCACGCAGGCGCGCCGGTTCCTCACCCGAACGGGTGTGGCCGGCTGCTCCGAATACTCCCCGGCGGTGAGCCGATCGGCGGTGCCGTAACCCGGGTGGCGCCGTCCGCGTTGTCCGCCGGAGTGGTTAATCTGCTCATAGACACGACGAGCTGGGAGTGACGGATATGGCTGCGCTCGCCTGGTTGATCATTCCGGTTGTCGCCGCGCTGGTCGCCGCCGTCTGGGCGGGGTGGGCCCAGCGGGCGCCGAAGGCCACGGGGGATCCCGCCTCGCTCGCCGAGCACCGGCGCTTCATGGCGGCGATGGAACGCACCACCGCCGACAGCACCGCGGCCACCGGCCCCGGTGAGCGTCCCGGCCGATAGCCCGGCGGGCGTGCTGTCACGCGCGTCCCGTACTGTCGAGGCATGCCACGCCGCTCTGCGACGATGCTCGCCGCCACCCTGCTGCTCATAGCGCTGCTCTGCGTCTCGGTGCTGATGAAGGTGCCGTACACGGAGATGAGCCCGGGGCCGACGTACAACACGCTCGGGACGCAGGACAAGACGGGCACGCCGGTGATCACCATCACCGGCCGCGAGTCGTACCCGACCAGCGGGCACCTCAACATGACCACCGTCCAGGTCACCGGGGCCAAGTACGAGCCCAGCCTGGTCTCCGCCGTGGTCGGGTGGCTGCGGGACGACGTGCTGGTGGTGCCGCACGACAACGTCTACCCGAAGGGGCAGACGGACGCCGACGCCAAGCGGCAGAACGCCGAGGAGTTCGCGTCGTCGGAGGACAGCGCGCGGACGGCGGCGCTCACCGAACTCGGCATTCCGGTGGGCAACGAGCTGATCGTCAAGGCCGTGACGGCCCACAGCCCGGCGGAGGGCGTGCTGCACGCCGGTGACCAGATCGTCGCGATCGACGGCACGCCGGTCTCCACCCTCGAGGGCGTGACCGAGGCGGTCACCAGGCACCAGCCGGGCGAGAAGACGGTCTTCACCGTGGTGCCGCGGGTCAAGGACGGCGGCAAGGCCGATCCGGCGGCGCGCACCGATGTCACCGTCACCACCGCCAAGTCCCCCGAGACGGGCAACGCGATGGTCGGCATCTACCCGGGCATCCGGCACACCTACCCGTTCCAGATCGACATCGGGCTGCAGGACGTCGGCGGGCCGAGCGCCGGCCTGATGTTCTCGCTGGGCATCATCGACAAGCTGACGCCCGACGACCTCACCGGCGGCAAGTTCGTCGCGGGCACCGGCACCATCGACGACTCCGGCAAGGTCGGCCCGATCGGCGGGATATCGATGAAGCTGATCGCCGCCCGGGACGCCGGCGCCGAGTACTTCTTCACCCCGGCCGCCAACTGCACCGAGGCCGCCAAGAACACCCCGTCCGGGCTGACCCTGGTCAAGGCCGAGACGCTGGACGGCGCGCTGAAGTCGCTGGAGCAGATCCGCTCCGGGCAGGCCTCCGCGCTGCCGTCCTGCGTCAAGTAGCCGCGGGCGGGCGCCCGTCGGTCAGGAGAACGTCGCCAGCAGCGCGGCGGTCAGACCCGGCACGAGGTCGGGGCCGGTCAGCACCTCGCGGGCGGTGTCCTTGGAGCGCAGCCGCAGGGCGATCTCCTTCTTGCCGTCGCGCAGCACGGCGGCGGTGATCCGCACCTCCTCGCGCTTGGGGTGGCCGGCCACCCAGTCGGCGAGCTGGGCGTCGGTCGCGTTGCGCGGGCGGGACTGCTCGGCGCCGGGCGGCAGCATCATCCGCTCGACCACCAGGGCGCAGCCGGCCACCGCGGCGGGCCAGGCGATGGTGCCGAGGAACTTGTCCAGCTCCATGCCGTCCGGCAGTTCGTCCTGCTCGACCGGGGTGAGGCCGGGCTCGTCGCCGCCGGAGAGACCGAGCTGCTCGGCGATCCGGGGGTCGGCCTTGCGCAGCTGGGCGCTGTCCACCAGGGCGAACAGCCGGGCCGGGAGGTCCCAGCCGAGGGTGGCGGCGTACTCGTCGATCTCCAGGGCGGCCCGGGTGAGCGGGGTCGCGGCCGGGAGCTTGGAGACGTCGTCGGGGGAAGGGGAGACATCGGACATGCCTCAATCCTCACACGCCGGACCGCCGGGGCGGTGCCGCGTGCCGGGGGGAGGGAGGGGGGAACGTTGTCGTAACCGTCTGCTAACGGTGGGAACTCGGCTAAAGCCTGGTTAAGTTGCACTGACGACCGACCCATTTCCAGACGACACAGCTGAGGTGCCACCGTGGTATTCCAGATGCCGGAACGCTCAGGGCCGGGTTTCCGGCGCAGAGTAGGCCCGCCCTCCCGGCGCGCGCGGGTACTCCTGCTGACCCTGGGCGTGCTCGCGGTGCTCTTCCTGCTGTTCGTCATGTTCGCCGGATTCTGGACGGACTGGCTCTGGTTCAAGTCGGTCCACTATTCCTCGGTGTTCACCACCCAGCTCTGGACGAAGATCGGCCTGTTCGCCGTTTTCGGCCTGCTGATGGCGCTGATCGTGGGCGCCAACATCTGGCTGGCGCACCGGCTCCGGCCGCCGCTGTCGGCGATGTCGGTGGAGCAGCAGAGCCTGGACCGCTACCGGGCCGGCCTGGCGCCGTTCAAGCGCTGGGCGCTGATCGGCGTCTCGCTGGTGATCGGCCTGGTGGCCGGTGCCGCGGCGTCCGGCCAGTGGCGGACCTGGCTGCTGTGGACCAATGAGACGTCCTTCGGCGTCAAGGACGCGCAGTTCGGCATGGACGTCTCGTTCTACGCCTTCGAGCTGCCGTTCTACGAGTTCCTGCTGGGCTTCGCGTTCAGCGCGGTGATCGTCTCGCTGCTGACCTCGGTGCTGGTGCACTACCTGTACGGGGGCCTGCGGCTGCAGGGCCCGGGCCGTCGGGCCAGTGCGGGCGCGCAGGGCCACCTGGCGGTGCTGCTGGGTGTGTTCGTGCTGCTGAAGGCGGTCGCGTACTGGCTGGACCGGTACGCGCTGGCCGTGAAGACCGGCTCGTACAAGGGCGTCTCGGGCTGGACGGGCCTGCGTTACGTGGACGCCAACGCGTTCCTGCCGGCCAAGACCATCCTGTTCTTCGTCGCGATCATCTGCGCGGTGCTGTTCTTCCTGACCCCGATCCGCCGCACCTGGGCGCCGGCCCTGATCGGCCTCGGGCTGATGGTGCTGTCGGCGGTGCTGATCGGCGGGGTCTACCCGGCGATCGTGCAGCAGTTCCAGGTCAAGCCGAACGAGCAGGCCAAGGAGACGCCGTACATCCAGAAGAACATCGACGCGACGCGGCAGGCGTACGGCATCGCGGACAGCCAGACCACCCAGTACACCCCGCAGGGTTCGACCACGGCGGAGGCGCTCAAGCCGGACGCGCAGACCATCGCGGACATCCGTCTGCTGGACCCGAACGTGGTCTCCCCGACCTTCCAGTCGATCGAGCAGCAGCGCTCGTACTACGCGTTCCCGTCCACCCTGGACGTGGACCGGTACGGCAAGGGCGAGGGTGCGCAGGACACCGTGATCGGTCTGCGTGAGCTGGACCTCAACGGCGTGCAGCGGAACTGGATCAACGACCACTTCAAGTACACGCACGGCTACGGCGCCGTGGTGGCCAAGGGCAACCAGGTCAACGACAAGGGCCAGCCGGTCTTCACCGAGTCCGGTCTGCCGGCCACCGGTTCGCTGGGCGACTACCAGCAGCGGATCTACTACGGCGAGAAGACGGGCACGTACTCGATCGTCGGCGGGTCCAACCAGGAGATCGACTACACCACCGACTCCGGCGAGAACAAGGAGTACCAGTACACCGCCGGCAGCGGGGTGTCGCTGGACAACCCGATCACCCGTGCCGCGTACGCGGTGAAGTTCGCCGAGCCGCAGATCCTGTACGCGGGCGCGATCACCGACGGCGCCAAGGTGATCTACGACCGGACGCCCAAGGAGCGGGTCGAGAAGGTCGCCCCGTGGCTCTCCATCGACGCCGACCCGTACCCGGTGGTCGAGCCGGGCGTGAACGGGCAGCCGGGCCGGGTGGTCTGGGTGCTGGACGGCTACACCACCTCGGACGGCTACCCGTTCGCGTCCAAGACGACGCTGGGCACGGCCACCAAGGACTCGCTGACCAACCAGCGCGGTGAGCTGCTGACCGTCGCCAACCAGGTCAACTACATCCGCAACTCGGTCAAGGCCACCGTGGACGCGTACACCGGCGAGGTGACGCTCTACCAGTGGGACGAGAACGACCCGGTGCTGAAGACCTGGATGAAGGCGTTCCCGGACACCGTCAAGCCCAAGGCCGACATCCCGGACACGCTGATGCCGCACCTGCGCTACCCGCAGGACATGTTCAAGGTGCAGCGCGACCTGCTCGGCCAGTACCACGTGACGGACGCCAACTCGTTCTTCAACGGCAGCGACATCTGGCAGGTCCCGGTGGACCCGACCAGTGACACCAAGCAGGTCCAGCCGCCGTACTACCTGACGGTGCGGATGCCGGACCCGGCGGTCACCTCGGCCAGCTTCTCGCTCACCAGCACCTTCGTGCCGAGCGGCCGGGACAACCTGGCGGCCTTCATGGCGGTCGACGCGGATCCGGGGCCGGACTACGGGAAGATCCGCATCCTCAAGGTGCCCGGGGACAGCAAGACGCTCGGCCCCAACCTGGTGCAGTCGCAGTTCAACTCCCGGCAGGAGGTGGCCCAGCAGATCACCCTGCTGAAGAGCGGCGGTGACTCCGAGCTGGAGTACGGCAACCTGCTGACCCTGCCGGTCGGCGGCGGACTGCTCAACGTCGAGCCGGTGTACGTGCGTGGCCGCGGCGCCAAGTACCCGACGCTGCAGAAGGTCCTCGCGGTGTACGGGAACGACAACGTGGCGTTCGAGAACACCCTGGAGGAGGCGCTGAAGAAGGTCTTCGCCAACGCCGCCCCCGGGACCACGCCGACCGCGCCGACCAGCCCGGGCACGCCGACCAGCCCGACCGCGCCCACCACGCCGGCGCCCACACCGGGCACCGGCACCGGTACGGCGGCCTCGCCGGAGCTGCAGAAGGCCCTGACGGACCTGGACAAGGCCTACACGGACAGCCAGAACGCGTTGAAGAGCGGTGACTGGGCGGCCTTCGGCCAGGCCCAGAAGGCGATCGGGGACGCGATCAAGGCGGCCGGGGCGGCCCAGCAGAAGGACGGCGGCACCGCGCCGGCCACGCCCGCCCCGACACCCACCCAGGGCACCTCGCCGAGCGCCGGGGCGAGCACGAGCCCCTGAGCTGGGAGAACCGATTCCTGTTCCACCCCGGACCCGTGCTATGGTTCAGCTACCGACGCGGGGTGGAGCAGCTCGGTAGCTCGCTGGGCTCATAACCCAGAGGTCGCAGGTTCAAATCCTGTCCCCGCTACTCAGTAGCACAGAGGCCCGGAGGATTCAATCCTCCGGGCCTCTGGCGTTTTCGCCCGGGGGTGGCAGGGTGCGCTCCGGTAGGATCGACCGTCGCCAATGACGCCGGCATCGGGGTTTGTGGGGCCCAAGTGTCGGGAAATCGACAAAGCGCCGAAGCAATTTCGTCGGCTTCGGGTCTGCCCCGCCGAAATCGGCCGGGGCAGGTGTACGCGGGTTGCGGGTGATGCGACGATGGGGCACATGGGGGACGGTGCACGGCTGCTGACCAGCCGTCGGATCCGGCGGGTCCCCTGGGGGTCCCCCCGGCCGAAGGCTGGGGGAGGATGCCGCGACACTCTGGGGGAGCGGGAGTCGGCATGAGGCTGATCGGCAGGAACGGACCAGGAGCCAAGCCCGCTGCGACCACCGAGGCGGACACCGACGCCTGGGCGGAGAGTCCCGCGAAGCACCCCGGCGCCCTCCCGGCCCAGCGCACCAGCGGCCTGACGGAGCGCCGTCCGGTCGACGGCTACGGCCCGGACAGCCTGGTGCACGTCTCCGCCCGGCAGTTCGCCGCCGGCATCGGCCCGTACGGCGCCGCGGCCGAGGCCGCCGACGGCCCGGGCGAGCGGGGCTCCGCCGGCCTCGACACCGCCGGGCTGGACTCCACCAGCTTCGAGACCGCCCTGGCCGCCCGCGAGCAGGCCGCCCTGGAGGCCCGCCACCGCCAGGCCGCCGACGGGGGCGACGCGGAGGCCGCCGGCCGGCTCGGCACCCTGCTGCTGCGCCGCGGCGACCTGGAGGACGCCGAGCCGTACCTGCGCGGCGCCGCCGCCGCCGGGCTGCGCGCCGCCGCCAACAACCTCGGTGTGCTGCTGCACCAGCAGGGCCACCGGGCCGAGGCCGCCCAGTGGTGGCGGCAGGCCGCGGTGGCCGGCAGCGCGCCCGCCGCGCACGCGCTCGGGCTGCAACTGCGGGACCAGGGCGAGGAGGAGGCCGCCGAGTACTGGCTGCACTTCGCCGCCGATCACGGCCACCCGCTGGGCGCCTACGCGCTGGGCGACCTGATGGAGCACCGGCGCGACGTGCGCGCCGAGCGCTGGTTCAAGGTGTCCGCCGACGCCGGGCACCGGGAGGCCGCCTACCGGCTGGCCCGGATGCGCGAGGCCGCCGGGGACAAGGAGACCGCCGAGACCTGGTACCGCACCGCCGCCGCGCGCAGCCACCCCCGCGCCGCGCTGCGGCTGGGCGTGCTGCTGGAGGAGCGCGCCCGCACCGACCGCTCCCTGCTGGACGAGGCCGCCCGCTGGTACCGGCAGTCGGCGCAGAACGGCGAGCCGCGGGCCGCCTGCGCGCTGGGCTTCCTGCTGCGCGACGCCGGGGACCCGGCGGCCGCCGCCGAGTGGTGGCGGGAGGCCGCCGAGGCGGGGGACGGCAACGCCGCCAACGCCCTGGGGGCGTTGCACGCGAGCCGGGGCGAGGCCAAGGAGGCCGAGCACTGGTACCGCGGCGCGCTGGAGGCGGGCGACCAGAACGGCGCGTTCAACCTCGGTCTGCTCTGCGCCGGCGCGGGCCGGGACCAGCAGGCCGAGCAGTGGTACCGCCGCGCCGCGTACGCCGGGCACCGGGAGGCGTGCAACGCGCTGGCCGTGGTGCTGCTGCAGCGCGGGGACGAGTCGGGTGCCGAGCCGTGGTTCTCCAAGGCGGCCGAGGCGGGCAGCGTGGACGGCGCCTTCAACCTGGGCGTCCTGCACGCCGGGCGCGGGGAGCACCGGCAGGCGTACGAGTGGTACGCGCGCGCCGCCGCCGAGGGGCACGGCGAGGCCGCGCTCCAACTGGCCGTGGTCCAGGAGCAGCGGGGCAACCTGGCCGGCGCGCTGGAGCGCTACCGGCAGGCGGCGGCGGGCGGTTCGGCGGAGGGCGCGTTCCGGCTGGCCTCGGTGCTGGACCGGCGCGGCGACGCGGACGAGGAGGCCGAGCACTGGTACGCGCTCGCGGCGGACGCCGGCCACCGGCGGGCCCAGGTGCGGATGGGTGTGCGGGCGGCCGAGCGGGGTGCGCTGGAGATCGCGGAGAGCTGGTACCGGCGGGCGGCGGAGGCGGGCAGCCGCAGTGCCGCGTTCAATCTGGGGCTGCTGCTGGCCCGGCAGGACAGCGAGGCGGAGGCGATGCTCTGGTACACCCGGGCCGCCGACGCCGGCCATGGGCGGGCGGCGCTGCGGCTGGCCCTGCTGGCGCTGCGGCGCGGCGAGCCGGTGCAGGCGGAGAACTGGTGCCGGCGGGCCGCCGACTACGGTCCGGCCGAGGTGGCGGAGCGGGCCGGGCGGCTGCTGGGCGCGCTGCACGCCGAGCTGAGCGCGTAGCGCCCCGGCGGGGGCTGTGCCCGTACGGGCTCAGGGCCCGGTCGTACAGTCCGGACAGAGCCCGCGGTAGGTGATCTCGGCCCCGGAGACGACGAAGCCGAACCGCTCGGAGGCGGGCAGCGCGGCCAGCGGGTCGCCCTGGGGGTGGACGTCGCGGATCGCGCCGCAGCCGGAGCAGACCAGGTGCTGGTGGGCGTGGTGGGCGTTGGGGTCGTACCGCTTGGCGCGGCCGTCGGTGGCGACCTCCAGGACCTCGCCGAGGCAGACGAGTTCGCCGAGCGTGTTGTAGACCGTCGCGCGGCTGATCTCGGGCAGGCGTTCCACGGCGCGGGCGTGCACCTCGTCCGCCGTGAGGTGGACATGCTCACCATCGAGGACCTCGGCCACGACCCGGCGCTGCGAGGTCAGCCGCCACCCACGTCCGCGAAGTCGTTCCAGCAGGTCGTTCATGGATACAGGGTAGGTGACACTCCGAACTTGGTTCCAGTGTTGACTTAGACAAAGTCCAAGTTAGGATCGAGTCGTAACAACCGGATCACGCGGAGGCACCCTCATATGACTACCCAGGACGAGCTGCGCCCCACCCTCACCACGGAGGCGGGTGCCCCCGTCGCCGACAACCAGAACACCGAGACCGCCGGTGTCGGCGGCCCGGCGCTGATCCAGGATCAGCAACTGTTCGAGAAGCTCGCGCACTTCAACCGCGAGCGCATCCCGGAGCGGGTGGTGCACGCCCGCGGCGCCGCCGCGTACGGCACCTTCACGGTGACCGCCGACGTGTCCGCCTACACCCGGGCCGCCTTCCTCTCCGAGGTCGGCAAGCAGACCGAGACGTTCCTGCGGTTCTCCACGGTGGCCGGCAACCTCGGCTCCGCCGACGCCGTCCGCGACCCGCGCGGCTTCGCGCTGAAGTTCTACACCGAGGAGGGCAACTACGACCTCGTCGGCAACAACACCCCGGTGTTCTTCATCAAGGACGCCACCAAGTTCCCGGACTTCATCCACACCCAGAAGCGGGACCCGTACACCGGCTCGCAGGAGGCGGACAACGTCTGGGACTTCTGGGGCCTGTCGCCCGAGGCGACCCACCAGGTGACCTGGCTCTTCGGCGACCGCGGCATCCCGGCGTCCTACCGCCACCTCAACGGCTACGGCTCGCACACCTACCAGTGGCAGAACGAGGCCGGCGAGCACTTCTGGGTCAAGTACCACTTCAAGACCGACCAGGGCATCCGCAACCTGACCGCCGAGGAGGCCGCCAGGCTCGCCGGCGAGGACCCGGACAGCCACCAGCGCGACCTGCGCGAGGCGATCGAGCGCGGCGAGTTCCCGACCTGGACGGTGCAGGTCCAGATCATGCCGGCGGCGGACGCGGCGCAGTACCGCTTCAACCCGTTCGACCTGACCAAGGTCTGGCCGCACGCGGACTACCCGCCGATCGAGATCGGCAAGCTGGAGCTCAACCGCAACCCCGACAACATCTTCGCCGAGGTCGAGCAGTCGATCTTCTCCCCGGCGCACTTCGTGCCCGGCATCGGCCCGTCCCCGGACAAGATGCTGCAGGGCCGTCTGTTCGCGTACGCGGACGCCCACCGCTACCGCGTCGGCATCAACGCCGACCACCTGCCGGTGAACCGCCCGCACGCCACCGAGGCGCGCACCAACAGCCGGGACGGCTCCCTGTACGACGGCCGCCACGGCCGGCAGAAGAACTACGAGCCGAACAGCTTCGGCGGCCCGGTCCAGACCGGCCGTCCGCTCTGGGCCCCGACCCAGGTCACCGGCGGCACCGGCACCCACGAGGCGCCCTCGCACGCCGAGGACAACGACTTCGTGCAGGCCGGCAACCTGTACCGGCTGTTCGACGAGGACGAGAAGCAGCGGCTGATCGCCAACCTGGCCGGCTTCATCGCCAAGGTCTCGGCCGACCGCGACGACATCGTCGAGCGGGCGATCGAGAACTTCCGCAAGGCCGACGCCGACTACGGCCGGCGCCTGGAGGCGGCGGTGCGGGAGCTGCGCAAGCAGCAGCAGTAGGACACCCGGGCGAGCAGCAGGCCCGTGCCTGCTGCTCGCCGGGGGCAGGGGGACCTCAGACGCTGAGGCGGCGCAGGGCCTCCTCGTGCAGCAGGCCGTTGGAGGCGACCGCGTCGGCGCCGCCCGGGCCGGGGATGCCGTCCAGACCGGTGAAGCGGCCGCCGGCCTCCTCGACGATGACGCAGTTGGCGGCCATGTCCCAGAGCGACAGCTCGGGTTCGGCGGCGATGTCGACCGCGCCCTCGGCGACCATCATGTAGGACCAGAAGTCCCCGTAGGCGCGGGTGCGCCAGCAGGCCCGGGTGAGGTCCAGGAACGGGTCGAGACGGCCGCGCTCCTCCCAGCCGGTGAGCGAGGAGTAGGAGAACGAGGCGTCCTCGATCCGGGAGACGCCGGAGACGTGGATCCGGCTCGCCTTGGCCAGGCTGCGGCCGGCGAAGGCGCCGAGGTCCTTGGCCGCCCACCAGCGGCGGTTCAGCGCCGGGGCGGAGACCATGCCGACCACCGGGCGCTCCACGCCGTCCGGGCCGTCCTCCATCAGGGCGATCAGGGTGGCCCAGACCGGCACACCGCGGATGTAGTTCTTGGTGCCGTCGATCGGGTCGATCACCCAGCGACGGGGGCCCGAGCCCTGCAGGCCGAACTCCTCGCCGAGCACCGCGTCGCGCGGGCGGGCGCGCTGCAGCACCCCGCGCACCAGTTCCTCGGCGGCCTTGTCGGCGTCGCTGACGGGGGTGAGGTCGGGCTTGGTCTCGATCTTCAGGTCGAGCGCGCGGAAGCGCTCCAGGGTGACCGAGTCGGCCGAGTCGGCGAGGACATGGGCGAGTCGGAGATCGTCGTGGTAATCGGCCATGCCAGAAACCCTAGCGAGCCCGCCCCGATCGGGACAGCCGGGCACGCGGAGCGGACGGCGCCCCGGGGGCCGTCCGCCCGGATCAGTGCACCGAGCCGCTGAGCTGCAGGCCGATCACACCGGCGATCACCAGCGAGATCGAGACCAGCTTGAGCACCGAGGTCGCCTCGTCCAGGAAGACCATGCCGTAGATCGCGGTGCCGGCCGCGCCGATGCCGGTCCAGACCGCGTACGCGGGGCCGACCGGCAGGTTCTTCAGGGAGAGGGTGAGCAGGCCGAAGCTGCTGAGGGCGAAGACGCAGAAGCTGATGGTGGGCCAGAGTTTGGTGAAGCCCTCGCTGAGCTTGAGGTTGATCGCGAAGCCCGTCTCCAGCAGACCGGCCAGGATCACCAGGGCCCATGCCATCGCGTGCTCTCCCTGTCGATCGACGGGCCGGACCGCGATCCGGCCCGACTTTCCTATGATCACCAGGCATGGGTGCTCCGACACCTCGAACGCCCCGAAAACCCGCGGGGCGGTCCGAGGCGAACGCCCGTCAGTCGCCCTCGCGGGTGTCCTTGCTGGCCAGCAGCCGGCGCAGCGAGTAGAGCCGGGCGGCCTCGGCGTGGCCCTCCGCGACCCAGGCGTCCAGCGCGCAGTCGGGCTCGTCGTGGCTGCACGCGCGCGGGCAGTCGGCGGTGCCCGGCTCCAGGTCGGGGAAGGCGAGGATGACCCGGGACGGGTCGATGTGGGAGAGACCGAAGGAGCGGAAGCCCGGGGTGTCGATCACCCAGCCCGGGTCGAGCGCCTTCTTCGAGCCGGGCTTGGCGCCCGGCGGCGGGGGCAGCCGCAGTGCCAGGGCGGAGACGGTGGTGTGCCGGCCGCGGCCGGTCACCGCGTTGACCCGGCCGGTGGACCGCTGGTGTTCCGGCACCAGGGCGTTGACCAGGGTGGTCTTGCCGACACCGGAGTGCCCGATGAACACCGTGGAACGGCCGCGCAGGTACGCGCGGACGGCCTCGGCGCCGGCGGTGGCCAGCTCGTCCCGCCGGGTCACCACATAGGTGATGCCGAGCGGGGCGTAGGACTCCAGCAGCGGCGCCGCCGGGGCCAGGTCGGACTTGGTGAGCACCAGCAGCGGCTCCATGCCCGCGTCGTACGCGGCCACCAGGCAGCGGTCGATCAGCCGGGGCCGGGGCTCCGGGTCGGCCAGCGCGGTCACGATGGCCAGCTGCTGGGCGTTGGCGACGACGATCCGCTCGTACGGGTCGTCGTCGTCCGCGGTGCGGCGCAGCACCGAGGTGCGCTCCTCGACCCGGACGATCCGGGCCAGGGTGTCGGCGTCCCCGGAGAGGTCGCCGACCAGGTTGACGATGTCGCCGACGACGACGCCCTTGCGGCCCAGCTCACGGGCCTTCATGGCGGTGATCTCGCGTTCCTGCCTGGTCCCGGCGTCCACCAGGCAGGTCAGCCGGCCCCGGTCGACGGTCAGCACCATCGCCTCGGCGGCGTCCTCGTGCTTGGGCCGGATCCTGGTCCGCGGCCGGGAGCCCTTGCGGCCCGGGCGGTTGCGGATGTCGTCCTCGTCGGCGTCCTTGCCGTAGCGGCGCATGTGCTCAGTCTCCGCTCAGGCGCCCGCCACCGCTTCGCCGAGCAGTTCCGCCCACATCTTCGGGAAGTCCGGCAGGGTCTTGGCGGTGGTGGCCACGTTCTCCACCCGGACGCCGTCGACGGCCAGGCCGATCACCGCGGCGGCGGTGGCCAGGCGGTGGTCCTCGTAGGTGTGGAAGACGCCGCCGTGCAGCGGGCGCGGGCGGATCCGCAGGCCGTCCTCGGTCTCGGTGACATCGCCGCCGAGGTCGTTGATCTCCTTGGCGAGCGCGGCGAGCCGGTCGGTCTCGTGCAGCCGCAGGTGGGCGATGCCGTACAGGTGGGACTCGGAGTCGGCCAGCGCGGCGACGGCGGCGATCACCGGGGTCAGCTCGCCGACGTCGTGCAGGTCCGCCTCGATGCCGTGGATCCGGCCGGTGCCGGTGAACTGCAGGCCCTCGTCGGTGAACTCGCAGCGCCCGCCCATCCGCGTGTAGAGGTCGCGCAGCTGGTCGCCGGGCTGGGTGGTGTGCTTCGGCCAGTCGCGGACGGTCACCCGGCCGCCGGTGACCAGGGCGGCGGCGAAGAACGGCGCGGCGTTGGAGAGGTCCGGCTCGACCACCATGTCGCGGCCGATCAGGGCGCCGGGGGTGACCCGCCAGACGTCCTTCTCACCGCCGTCCTCGGGGGCGTCCACCTGGACCCCGGCGAGCCGCAGCATCTCGACCGTCATCCGGATGTGCGGCAGCGAGGGGACCGGGCCGCCGACATGCCGGACCTCGACGCCCTGGTTGTAGCGGGCGCCGGAGAGCAGCAGGGCGGAGACGAACTGGGAGGAGGCGGAGGCGTCCAGCTCGACCGTGCCGCCGTCCAGCGAGCCGGTGCCGTGCACGGTGAGCGGGAAGGCGCCGCGGCCGCCGTCGTCGATCCGGGCGCCGAGCGCGCGCAGGGCGTTGATCACGCCGTGCTGGGGGCGCTCGTAGCTGCGCGGGTCGCCGTCGAAGCGCACCGGGCCGTCGGCCAGGACGGCGAGCGGGGGCAGGAAGCGCATGACCGTGCCGGCGTTGCCGACGTCGACGCTGGCCGGGCCGAGCAGGGCGGGCGCGGGGATGATCCGCCAGGCCTCGCCGCCGCCGGTGCCGCCGGCGTCGTTGTTGACCCGCTCCTCGATGCCGACGCCCAGGGCGCGCAGGCCGTCGGCCATCAGCTGGGAGTCGCGGCTGCGCAGGGGGTGCCGCACCCAGCCGGGCTCGCCGGCGAGGGCGGCCAGCACCAGGGCCCGGTTGGTGACCGACTTGGAGCCGGGGATGGTGACGGTGGCGTCAACGGGGGCCGTCGCGACGGGGGCGGGCCACAGGGTCTCGGTCATGGGGCAAGTTTAGGGGCCGCAGGGGAACTGTCCCCGCGAGTGGTCCGGCGGTCGGGGCCGGGGGGTTCACAGCGGGCGCAGCAGCCAGCTCGTGCCGAGGGCCAGGCAGGCCAGCGCGGTGACCAGGAACAGCCCCACCCAGGCGAGGCCGGGGATGCCGGTGAGCCGGGCCAGCTGGTCGGCGTCCGAACCGCCGGCCCGGCCGCCGCGGCGCTGGTGCTGGAGCTCCAGCACCGGCCGGACGGCTCCGACCAGCAGGAACCAGCTGCCCAGGTAGGCGAAGCCGGCCTGCACCTCGGCGCTGCCGAACCAGGAGACCAGGAAGAACGCGGCGCCGGTGAGCAGGACGGAGAAGAGGCCGAAGGCGTTGCGGATCCGGATCAGCAGGGCGAGCAGCAGCGCGACGGCCAGCCAGAGCAGCGCGGTGATCCGGTCGGTCGCGAGCAGGGCGGCGCAGCCGAGGCCGAGCAGGGCGGGGGCGGTGTAGCCGGCGATGAGGGTGAGCACCATGCCGGGGCCGGTCGGGCGGCCGTAGGAGAGGGTGAGGCCGGAGGTGTCGGAGTGCAGCCGGATGCCGGCCAGCCGACGGCGGGTGAGGACGGCGGCCAGGCCATGGCCGCCCTCGTGGGCGATGGTGACGGCGTTGCGGCTGTACCGCCAGACCGGCCGGTACAGCACGGCGACCAGGGCGACGGCGCCGGTGGCCAGGACGAGCCAGGAGGGCGGGGCGGCCTGGGTGCCGGTGACGCGGTCCCACAGCTCGCCGACGGTCTGCGCGGTGCCCTGGCCGCCGCTCGGTCCGTTGATCTGTCCGTTGATCTGTCCGCTCATGTGCGCGCTCGCCTCCGTTCGGCCGTACCGGGGTGGCAGCCTCCCATGCGGGGACGGTCCGGCGGGAACGGGCGGTTCTCTTCGGGGATGAGGAAGTGATGAGAGTGACGGACATGGCAAGCTGACGGTATGTGCGGTCGCTTCGCCTCCAGCAGCAGGCCCGAGTCCATCGTCGAGCTCTTCGGCGTCCAGCAGTGGGACCCGGCCGAGACGCTCGCCCCCAGCTGGAACGTCGCGCCCACGGACCGCGCCTTCGCGGTGCTGGAGCGGGTGCCCAAGGGGGAGCCGGCGCCGGTGCGGCAGCTGCGGGTGCTGCGCTGGGGCCTGGTGCCGGCCTGGTCGAAGTCGGCCGAGACGGCGGTGAAGATGATCAACGCCCGGTCGGACACGGTGCACGAGAAGCCGGCCTACCGCCAGGCCTTCGCCTCCCGCCGCTGCATCCTGCCGGTGGACGGGTACTACGAGTGGCAGACCCTACCGGGCGAGCGCGGCAAGCCCCGCAAGAAGCCCTTCTTCGTCTCCCGGGCGGACGGCGGCCCGCTCGCGCTGGCCGGCCTGTACGAGTTCTGGCGCAACCGGACGGTGCCCGCCGACCACCCGGAGGCCTGGCTGGTGACCTTCACCGTCGTCACCACCGAGGCCGAGGAACTGCTCGCGCCGATCCACGAGCGGATGCCGCTCTTCCTCGACCGGGCGTCGTTCGACGACTGGCTGGACCCGGGGCTGAGCGACCCGGACGAGCTGCGCCGGCTGCTGATACCGCCGCCGCCCGGTGCGCTGCTGGCCACCCCGGTCTCGCCGGCGGTCGGCAGCATCCGGAACAACAGCCCGGAGCTGACCCGGCCGTGGACCGAGGTCGAGCACGAGACGACGCTGTTCTGACCGCTGACCGCTGACCGCTGACCGCTGACCGCTGACTGCTGACCGCCTCCCCGTCGATCCGTTGACCCGCCGAACCGGAGCCCCGCCGCCATGACCGCCGAACTCGTCCCCACCCCGGCCGGGGAGGCCCGGATCACCTACCACCGCGCGGCGGCGCCGAAGGCCGTGCTCGCGCTCGGCCACGGGGCCGGCGGCGGGATCGAGGCGCGGGACCTGGTGGCGCTGGCCGCGGCGCTGCCGCCGCTGGGGATCACGGTGGCGCTGGTCGAACAGCCGTGGCGGGTGGCGGGCAGGCGGGTGGCACCCGCGCCGAAGACCCTGGACGCGGGCTGGACCCCGGTCGCGGAGCTGCTGGCCGGGGAGTGCGTGCCGCTGGTGGTCGGCGGGCGCAGCGCCGGGGCCCGGGTGGCCTGCCGGACGGGCGCGGCCACCGGGGCGGTCGGGGTGGTGGCGCTGGCGTTCCCGCTGCATCCGCCGGGGAGGCCGGAGAAGAGCCGGGCGGAGGAGCTGCTGGGGGCCGGCCTGCCGACGCTGGTGGTGCAGAGCGTGGCCGATCCGTTCGGCGGGCCGGCCGAGTTCCCGGAGCCGCCGCCCGGGTGCGCGCTGGTGCCGGTGCCGTACGGCGGCCACGGTTTCGAGGTGCCGAAGCGGGCGCCGATGGGGCAGGACGAGGTGCTGGAGCTGATCACCGGGGCCGTCGGCGACTGGGTGCTCGGGCTGCTCTGAGCGGCCCGGACGCGGGACCTTTCCGTCCGCTCACCCGTGCGAGTGAACGGGCCGTCGGGGCGGGAATGCGGGCGTCATCGGCATGGTTGACAAGCTCGTCAGCTTGAGTCCCGATGGAAGGCAGCACAGATGGGTTCGATCGCGTGCCCCGAGCGGCCAGAGGAGCGTGAGGCCGGAGCGGCCTTCGCCCCCACGTGGTCGGACTGGCTAGTCGCGGGCGAGAAGCCCGTCGGGCCGATATCCTCCATTTCGGGGCGGCCCGCCGTGGGTCGTGCCCGCCATGCCGAGGAGGTGGGTCCGGTCGTCGGGACCGAGCACGAGGCCGAACCGGGCCGGGGCCCGGAGGAGGGCCTGCCCACGGGCGAGGCGCTCACCGGTGAGGAGCTGGCCGAGGCGATCGGTGAGGACACCTTCAGGGTGTCGGCGGAGGAGAGCGAGGCGGCCCGGCGGGAGCGCTTCGAGCGCGACGCCCTGGGCTACCTGGATCCGATGTACTCGGCCGCGCTGCGGATGACCCGCAACCCGGCCGATGCGGAGGACCTGCTCCAGGAGGCGTTCGCGAAGGCGTACGCGTCCTTCCACCAGTTCCGTGAGGGGACGAACCTCAAGGCCTGGCTGTACCGCATCCTCACCAACACGTTCATCAACTCGTACCGCAAGAAGCAGCGGGAGCCCCAGCGCACCGCGGCCGAGGAGATCGAGGACTGGCAGCTGGCCCGGGCCGAGTCGCACATGTCGACCGGTCTGCGGTCCGCCGAGACCCAGGCGCTCGACCACCTCCCGGACAGCGATGTGAAGGACGCCCTCCAGGCCATCCCGGAGGAATTCCGTATCGCCGTGTATCTCGCGGATGTAGAGGGCTTTGCGTACAAGGAGATCGCGGACATCATGGGTACTCCTATCGGTACGGTGATGTCCCGGCTGCACCGCGGCCGCCGTCAGCTGCGCGGCATGCTGGAGGATTACGCCCGTGAGCGCGGGCTGGTCCCGGCCGGTAGCGGGGCAGGGCAGGAAGCGAAGGGCTCGGGCTCATGAGCTGCGGCGATCCGCACGACACCGAGTGTGGCGAGGTCCTCGACCACCTCTATGAATTCCTCGACAACGAGATGGCCGAGGGCGACTACGACAAGTTGCGGGTGCACTTCGAAGAGTGCTCGCCATGCCTGGAGAAGTACGGTCTGGAGCAGGCCATCAAGGCGTTGATCAAGCGCTGCTGCGGGTGTGACGACACCCCGGCCGACCTGCGCGGGAAGGTCCTGGCCAGGATCGACTCGATCCGGGCCGGGCAGCGCTCGGGCGAGGCGGTGGTGGTCGCCGTCGATGCCACGGTCGAGGGCCACGCCGAGGCGGCTCAGCAGGGCCGTCAGGTCAGGGAGGCCCGGGAGGCCCGGGAGGTCACCGCGGAGGCGGCGGTCCGGCCGGGCGCTCCGGTCGAGGCGGGTGCCCCGGCGGAGTGAGCGCCGCCCGCCGGTCCGGCGGGCCGCGGGGGCGTCACGCGCCGGTCAGGGCGCGCGAGTTCGACAGGATGAACGACCGGGCGGCCCCGGGAGCGTGCAGCTCCAGGGGCCGCGCTGTCTGTGGGGCGTGCACCCTCACTCGTTCGAGTGAGTTGACGGTGCGCCAGCTGCGCCGTTCCGCGATCGCGCGTCCCCGTGCGGGGGTGGCGGCCTATCCTCCTGACGGACGCTCACCGCCGGTCCGTCCGGCGCGCTGAGTGCGGAGCGTGCCGGGACGGCGGGGAGGTCCAGATCGCTATCGACAATGGAGACGCGGTCCTGCCGACAGGCGCGACGCGCTACCTCCTGGCCGTCCCGGTGGCGGCCGTCTGCTGCCTGCTGCCGCTGCTGCCCGCGTCGGGCCCGCTCGGGCTGCCGCGCTGGCTCGGCGCGTCGGTGGACTGGCCCAAGGTCGGCCTGCTCGCCTGCCTGCACGGGTGCTGGGAGTCGCTGGCCCAGGGGCTGCCCACCCCCTGCCTGCGGCTGGTCCGCACCCTGCTGCGCCGGCCGCCGGTGCCCGACCGGGCGCCGGCCCGGCCGTGCGCGAACGCGTTCTTCCCGGTGCTGTTCGCCGGGGCGCTGATGCTGCCGCCGTCCGCCGCCGCCCTGGTCGCGGTGCCGGCCGGGCTGTTCGGCCCCACCGAGGCGCACGGCCGGCCGCGGCAGGTGTGGAACGGCGCGCAGCTCGCCCTCTCCGCGTTCGCCGCCTCGGTGGCCTTTCATCTGCTGGCCGGGCCGCAACTGCTGCTCGGCTCCCGCTTCCCGGCCGCGCTGCTGCCCGGGCTCGCCGCCGTCACCGCGTTCTGCCTGGTCAACGGGGTGCTGGTGGGCGGCATGCTGGTGCTGGCCGAGGGCCGCCGGCCGATCGTGCTGCTGCGCCGCTCGGCCGCCGCGGCGGGGCTGCCGGTGCTGGTGCACGCGGCCGGCGGGCTGATGGTCGCGGTGCTCTGGCAGGGCCCGTACGGTGCCTTCGCGGCGCTGCTGGCGCTGCTCCCGCTCTCCATCTCGGCCTGGGTGTTCGCCCAGGGCCACCGTGAGCGGGCCGCCCACCAGGCCACCGTCCAGGCCCTGGTGCAGGCCGTCGAGATCAAGGACTCCTACACCCGGGGGCACAGCGAACGGGTCGGCCGGGCCTCGGTGCTGATCGCCCGTCAGCTCGGGATGGAGGCCGACCGGCTGCGCACCCTGCGGTTCGCGGGCATCCTGCACGACGTCGGCAAGCTCGGCGTCGCCACCGAGCTGCTGCGAAGAAACGGTCCCCTCAGCGAGGCAGAGCGGCGGGCCGTGGAGATCCACCCGGTGCACGGGTACGAGCTGGTGCGCGGTATCGCCTTCCTGGGCGAGGCGCACGACGGGATCCTGCACCACCACGAGCGGATGGACGGCCGGGGCTATCCGAGCGGGCTGGCGGGCGAGCGGATCCCCGAGTTCGCGCGGATCATCTCGGTCGCGGACGCCTTCGACTCGATGACCTCCACCCGGTCCTACCGGCGCGGGCGGCCGGTCACCGAGGCCGTCGCCGAGCTGGAGCGCTGCGCGGGCAGCCAGTTCGACCCGGTGATGGTCCGGGCGCTGATCGACGCGCTCGCCGTGCACGACTGGCAGCCGGTGCTGCCGCCGCCCGGGGACTGCATCCGCGCGGTGCCGGACATCCCGCTGGGCGTCCCCGAACCGGTCCGGCCCGCGCCGGTCCTGCCCGCCCCGGGTGGGCTGCCCGCCCAGGGCGGCACCGTGCCGACGGCCGGGCAGCCGTGAGCGCGCCGGCCGGACGCGGGGCCGGCGGAGGCGGTGCGGCGGGAGGTGGCGCGATGGAGGGTGGCGCGGCCGGGGACGGTGCCGGCGACCGGTGCGCGGGTGGGACGGGCACCTTCCCGCGCGAGGTGGTCGCGGTGCACGCCGGGGCGGCCGCGCTGCTGGCCGTGGCGCTCGGCGCGGTCGCGGTGCGCGGGGTGGCCGACCCCGGCGTGGCCCTGGCCTTCGTCGCGCTGATCGCGGTCGGCGAGTGCGTCCGGATCACCCTTCCGGGCGACCGGGAACAGGCCCCGATCGGGGCGGCCGGCGCCCTCGCGTACGCCCTGCTCGGGCCGTTGCGCGGCCTGCCGACCGCGCACGGCGGGCTCCAGGTGGTCGCGGTGACCGGGGCGGGCCTGCTGGTCGCCGTGCTGCTCGCCCTGCCGGCGCCCGTCCTGCTGCCCCGCGGCGCCGGACCGCGCCGGCGCCCGCCCTGGGCCGATCCGGCCCGGCGGGACGGTGCCGCCCGGCGGCTGCTCGGGGTCGGCTTCGCGGCCGCCGTCTTCCAGCCGCTCTACACCAGCGGCCTGGTGGACCGGTTCTCGGCGGAGGGGCCGGCGTACGGGGCGTTCCTGACCGCCGTCGCCGCCCTGGCCGCGCTCTGCGACGCCACCCTCGCGGCGCTGCTGCGCCGGGCCAGGAGCGGGCTGCGGTTCCCGGCGGTGCTGGAGGACGAGCTGCGGTCGCTGTTCGGGATCGGCTCGGCGATCGTGGCCACCGGCATGCTGGTCAGCCTCGCGGCCGGTGAGGTGGGGCTCTGGGCGCTGCCGCTGTTCTGCGCGCCGCTGCTGCTGGCGCAGGTCTCGTTCCGGCGGGCCGCCGGAATCCGGGCCACCACCGGGCAGGCCATCGCCAGCCTGGCCAAGGCCACCGAGGTGGCCGGCTACACCCCGCCCGGCCACGCGCGCCGGGTCGCGGACACGGCGTGCGCGCTCGGACGCGAGCTGGGTCTCTCCACCCGCGAGCTCGCCCTGCTGGAGTACGCGGCTCTGATGCACGACATCGGGCAGCTGTCGCTGGTCGAGCCGGTGCCGGACGGCGCGACGGCGCTGCTGCCGGACGCGGAGCAGCAGCGGATCGCCCGGCTGGGCAGTGAGGTGATCAGCCGGACCGGGGTGCCCCACAAGGTCGCCGAGCAGGTCGCCCGGCTGGCCGATCCCTGCCACGGTCCGGACGGCACCGGGCGCCCGGTGCCGCTGGCGGCTCGCATCATCCGGGTGGCCAACGCCCATGACGACCTGCTGACGGCCGCCCGCGGCCGGGGGGCGGGGGAGGCGGTGGGGCGGCTGGAGGCGCTGGAGGCGCTGCGGCTTGGCCGGGGCCGGGTCTACGACGCGCGGGTGGTGGATGCGCTGGCGCGGCTGGGCGGCCGGGGCCGGCGCTGACCGGCGGGAGCGCCGGGCGTACCGGGGTGCCGCGGGCGCACTTCGGGGGCTGCCGGGGGCCGCCGGGGTTGAGGCGGGGCGGTGGGGCGGGCAGGCTGGGTAGGGGCGGGGCAGGAAGCGGATGCAACCCCGGCGGTGGGGAGCGCGGGCGGTGGCGGGCGTGGTTGGATGCGGTCGTAGCGTGGAACACCGACCCGGGGCACCGGGCCCGCGCCGCGGGAGCGGACACGGGAGCGCCGGTACGGGACTTGAGCGGACGACGACGGCAGGGACGAACGTGAGGATCTTCCACCGGGCACGGCACCGGCCGTCCGCCACCTGGCGGCAGACGACCGATCGGGCTTTCACGCTGATCGGCGACGGCCGTTTCGAGGACGCCGGCGCCCTGCTGGTGATGGCCGCCGACCTGGAGCCGTGGCTCTCCGACTCCTGGTTCAACCTGGCGCTGCTGCACAAGTTCCGCCGGGACTGGGAGCAGGCCAGGGCGGCCGGTCTGCGGGCCGTCGCGCTGCTCGACCGCGAGCAGGGCGCCCCCGACTGGTGGAACCTGGGCATCACGGCCACCGCCCTGCAGGACTGGCCGCTGGCCCGCCGGGCCTGGCAGGCGTACGGCCTGCGGCTGCCCGGGGGGCCGGGCACCCAGCCGGACGGGCCGGTCAGCCTGGACCTCGGCACCACGCCGGTGCGGCTCTCGCCGGACGGCGAGTCCGAGGTGGTCTGGGGCCGCCGGCTGGACCCGGCCCGGATCGAGGTGCTGTCCATCCCGCTGCCGTCCTCCGGCCGCCGCTGGGGCGAGGTGGTGCTGCACGACGGCGCCCCGCACGGCGAGCGGGTCACCGACGGGGTCGCGTACCCGGTGTTCGACGAGATCGAGCTGTGGGCGCCGTCCCCGGTGCCGACGTACGTGGTGCTGCTGCAGGCCGCCGCGGCGGTGGACCGGGACGCGCTGGAGCGGATGGTGGCCGAGGCGGGCTACGCGGCGGAGGACTGGACGTCCTCGGTACGGCTGCTCTGCCGGGCCTGTTCGGAGAGCCGGATGGCCTCGGACGACGGGCACACCGCGCACCACGACCCGCACGACGACGGCGACGCCGCGCACCCCGGCCATCTGAGCCACCTCAGCCAGGGCGCCGGCGGGATGTCGTGGCTGGTCGAACGCGAGTGCGGGATCGCGGCCCCGGCCGGACTGGTGCGCACCCTGCTGGACCGCTGGGTGGCGGCCGCGCCGGCCACCCGCGCATATCGGGATCTCGAAGAAGTCTGTTGATCGGGCCGCTTACCCTTGACCGGTAGACCCAGGCAGTCCACGGAAGCGGAAGCGGAAAAGCAGCGATGGCGGAGCAGCACGACCACCAGCACGACCACCAGCACGACCACGACCACGAGCCCGCGCAGGGCGAGGCCCAGCCGGTGAAGGTGGTCGGCGAGGAGCCGGACCTCTCGAAGGGCACCGCGCGCCCGATCACCGTCTACGGCAACCCCGTCCTGCACCGTGAGGTGAAGGACGTCACCGCCTTCGACGGCGAGGTGTCCGCGCTGATCGACGACATGTTCCAGTCGATGTACGCGGCCGAGGGTGTGGGCCTGGCCGCGAACCAGATCGGCGTGGACCTCAAGGTCTTCGTCTACGACTGCCCGGACGACGAGGGCGTGCGCCACGTCGGCCATGTCATCAACCCGGTGCTGGAGGAGCTGCCGGCCGGTCGCAAGCGGGTGCTGGCCGACGGCAACGAGGGCTGCCTCTCGGTGCCCACCGCGTACGCCGAGCTGCCCCGTCCGGACTACGCGGTGGTGACCGGCCAGGACAAGGACGGCAACCCGATCCGGGTCGAGGGCACCGGTTTCTTCGCCCGCTGCCTGCAGCACGAGACCGACCACCTGTACGGCTTCCTCTACATCGACAAGCTGTCGAAGCGGGACCGCAAGGACGCGCTGCGGCAGATGGCCGAGGGCACGCCCCGGTACGCCACGGTGGCGAACGGCTGACGGTCCGGTACCGCGTGCGCCGAAGGGCCGGGACGGGTGTCCCGGCCCTTCGGCGCACCGTCAGTCGCGCAGCCGGCCGGTGGACTCGCGGGCGACCAGGACCGGCGTGAACAGGTAGTCCCGGGCGCGGCCGCCGTGCCCCTCCAGCTGGCGCCAGAGGGCTTCGGCGACGGCGGCGCCCATCTCCTCGATCGGCTGGCGCACCGTGGTCAGCGGCGGATTGCTGTGGGCGGCGAGGTAGCAGTCGTCGTAGCCGACCACGGAGAGGTCGCCGGGTACCGTGCGGCCGGCCTCGCGGGCGGCCTGGACGACGCCGAGGGCCATCAGGTCGCTGCCCGCGACGACCGCGGTGACGCCCGCGTCGAGCAGCTGGCGGGCGGCGGCGGCGCCGCCGGCGATGGAGTAGGACGACTCGGCGTACCAGTCGGCGGGGGCGTCCTCGCCGAGCAGTTCGCGCATCGCGCGCCGGTAGCCGTCCAGCCGGTTGATGGAGGGGCGCAGATAGCCCTGGCCGCCCGCCAGCCCGATCCGCCGGTGGCCGAGTTCCCGCAGGTGGGCGACGGCGGCCCGGGCGGCGAGCGCCTCGTCGGTGGCGACCGTGGGGACGGCCAGCCCCTCGACCTTGCCGCTGACCAGCACCATCGGGATGCCGCGCTCGTGCAGCAGCCGGTAGAAGCCGTGGTCGGCGTGCGGGTTGGCGTGCCGGCCGGAGACCAGGACCAGGCCGGAGACGCCCTTGCGGAGCAGGACGTCGATGTAGCCCAGCTCGGCGGTGCCCTGGCGGGTGGAGGTGCCGACCACGGCGGTCAGGCCGTGCTTGGCGAGCTGCACCTCGATCGCGGAGGCGAGCAGCGGGAAGACCGGGTTGTCGAGTTCGGGCACGACGATGCCGACCAGCGCGCCCTGGTGCGGGTCGTAGCCCTGGTCGGGCTGCCAGCCGAGTTCGCGCATGGCCTCGGCGACCTTGACCTTGGTGTCGTCCGAGACGCCCGGCCGGTCGTTGATCACCCTGCTCACCGAGGCGGCGCTGACGCCCGCCCGGGCGGCGATGTCCCGCAGTGACGGGCCGCTCAATTGGTCCTCCCGACTGGTCGAGCCTGCATCTTACAAATCCCCGGCAGGCAGGCCCGCGAGGTCGTTGAAACAATCTTAGCAACGTATTGCGCAACAGTTTCATCGCCGTTACGGTTCCCTCGTCGGCCCCGGTAAACGGAATGCCGGCATCCGTTAACCTGTCCACCCGTCCCGAGGAGCTCCATGGACACGGCCAGCAGTCACCGCCTCGCCGCCCGCCACCAGCCGCACCACGACGGCTCCGCGCGGTATGTCGGAGACCTCGCCCCGCAGCTCGGGCAGAAGGTCGACCTGCTGGTCCGGGTGCCCGCCGGCGACCAGGTCGAACGGGTCTTCCTGCGCTCCGTCCCGGACGGCGAGCCGCACTTCGAGGCGGCCGCGGTCGACCGCACCGACGCCGACGGGACGTGGTGGCGGGCCACCCTGACGATGGTCAACCCGGAGATGAACTACCGGTTCTGGCTGCACACCCCGGCCGGCGGGCGCTGGCTCACCGCCGCGGGCCTGCACGACCACGACCTGCCCGACGCGAGCGACTTCCGCCTCACCACCCACCCCGCCCCGCCCGCCTGGACCGCCGACGCGGTGGTCTACCAGATCTTCCCCGACCGCTACGCCCGCGCCGGCGACGCCCCGCTCGCCGCCTGGGCCCGCCCGGCCGACTGGGACACCCCGCTGCACACCGGCGACGCCGCCGCCCTCCAGCAGATGTACGGCGGCGACCTGTGGGGCGTCGCCCGGAAGATCGACCACATCCAGCGCCTCGGCGCCACCGTCATCTACCTCACCCCGTTCTTCGAGGGCCGCTCCAACCACCGCTACGACGCCGTCTCCTTCGACCGGGTCGACCCCGCGCTCGGCGGCGACGAGGCGCTCGTCGCGCTCATCACCGAGGCGCACCGGCGCGGCATCAAGGTGATCGGCGACATCACCCTCAACCACTCCGGCAACGAGCACGAGTGGTTCCGCGCCGCGCAGGCCGACCCGGAGAGCCCCGAGGCCGGGTTCTACTTCTTCGGCGAGGGCGGCCCGGACGACTACGCCACCTTCCTGGGCGTCCACACCCTGCCGACCTTCGACCACCGCTCGGCCGAACTGCGCCGCCGGCTCTACGAAGGCCCCGACTCGGTGATCGCCAAGTATCTCAAGGCGCCCTTCCACCTGGACGGCTGGCGGGTCGACGTGGCGCAGATGGCCGGCCGGCGCGGCGAGGTCGAGCTCAACCAGCTGGTCGCCACCACCACCGCCGCCACCGTCCGGGCCGCCAACCCCGACGCGGTGCTGCTCGCCGAGCACCAGCACGACGCCTCGCTCGCCCTCAAGGGCGACGGCTGGCAGGGCACCATGAGCTACGCCGGCTTCACCCGGCCGGTCTGGAGCTGGCTCGCCGAACGGCACGACCAGAAGGACTTCTGGGCGGTGCCCGGGCCGATCCCCGACTACACCGGCGCCCAACTGCGCGCCACCATGACGGCGTTCGGCGCCGCGCTGCCCTGGCGCAGCCGCGCGCACAACCTCACCCTGCTCGACTCCCACGACACCGCCCGGTTCCGCACCTTCGCCGGACCGGAGCGCCAACTGCTCGGCGCGGCACTGCTGTTCACCCTGCCCGGCACCCCGATGGTGTTCTCCGGCGACGAGGTGGGCGTCGAGGGCGAGGGCCTGGAGGAAGGGCGCAAGCCGTTCCCCTGGGACGAGTCCGCCTGGGACCAGCACACCTACCGCACCTACCGCGAGCTGATCCGGCTGCGCCGCAGCCACAGCGCGCTCAGCGGCGGCGGGCTGCGCTGGCTGCTCGCCGAGCGCGACGTCCTGCTGTTCGAGCGGGAGGACGAGCGGGAGCGGATCCTGGTGCAGATCAGCCGGGCCGACCACCCGCCGGTGGCCGGCGAGTGGCACGCCACCCACCTGCTCGGCGGGCCCCAGCTCGTCCCCGGCCGCGACCTGCCCTGCGAGGGCCCGGCCGTGCACGTCTGGTCGGTGGCCCGGTGACCACCACCCCGCGCCGCGGCCGGATCGAGCGCATCCCCGGCTTCCGCTCCGAACTCCTCGGCAACGAACGGGACCTGCTGGTCCACCTGCCGCCCGGCTACGACGACGACCCGGCCGCCGACTACCCCGTGCTCTACCTGCACGACGGCCAGCAGGTCTTCGACCAGGGACAGCAGCCCACCTGGGCGGTCGACCGGACACTGGAGCAGCTGTACGCGGAGGGGCTGATCCCCGAGCTGATCGCGGTCGGCGTGCCCAACGCCGGCGCCGAGCGCGGCACCGAGTACTCGCACGTGGCCGAGTACTGGCGCACCCCCGGCACCCCGCTCAAGGGCCACCGCTACGAGGCGTTCCTGACCGACGAGGTCAAGCCGTTCGTCGACGCCCGCTACCGGACCAGGACCGGCTCCGGGCACACCGCGTTGATGGGCTCCTCGATGGGCGGCCTGGTCAGCTACCACATCGCGTTCCGCCGCCCGGAGGTCTTCGGCCTGGCCGCCGTCCTCTCGCCGTTCCTCACCCACGTCGACCCGGCCGACCTCGGCGAGCGGGTGGTCTACGAGAGCTACCGCCGCCGCGGGCCGCGCCGGCTCTGGCTGGACATCGGCGGGCGGGAGGGCCTGATCATGGCCCGGCCCGCCCGGGACCTGGCCGTCCAGCTGATCGACGAGGCCGGCTACACCTCCGGCACGGACCTCCTCTACTACGAGGACCCGGTCGCGCCGCACCACGAGAATGCCTGGCGCCCGCGCGCCCGGCACGCGCTGCTGCACCTGTTCGGCGGCCCCTCGCCGGTCGTCTCGCTCACCGCCGAGCCGTCGATCCCGCTCGCGCCCGGTGAGACGTGGAGCGCCGTCAACCCGGTCGCCGTCCGCGCCGACGGGGTGCGGTACACCGCGCTGGAGGCCGGCTACCGGGTGGAGCGCCCCGAGGTCGCGGCCGTCTCGCCGCACGGACTGCTGCGCCCGCTCGCCGCCGGGCGGACGGAGCTCACCGTCCGCGCCCACGGGCTGACCGCCAGGACCGAGGTCCGGGTGGAGCCGGAGCTGCCGGCCCGGCCGGTCCTGGAGGTCACCGTCGCCGTCCCGGCCGGCACCCCCGAGGACGCGCCGGTGATGTACGGCCCGGTGCCCTGCCGGCCCGACGGACCCGGCCGGTTCCGCGGGCGGATCGCCGTCCCGCGCGGCACCGGCTTCGACGGCGGGGTCTCGCGCGGCTGGGGCCTGGACGCCGTGGACGCCGAGGGCCTGCGGGTGCTGCACCCGCTGCGGGTGGACCGCGACACCCGCCTCGACATCACCGTCGACCGCTGGAACCGGCCCGCGGACGGCATCTGACCGTCCGCGCCCGCCCGCCCCCGCAATCCCCGCCCCCCGCAACCCCGCCCCCTCCCGGACGAAGGAGTCTCGGACCATGCGCTACCGGAGACACGCCGTGCTCGGCGTCCTCGCCCTGCTGGCCACCGCCACGGCCTGCGGTGGCACCTCGCCCGCCGGCACCCCGTCCGCGAGCGGCCCGGCCACGGCCGCGGCGGGTGACCCGATGACCGCCCCGCCGATCGGGAGCGCCGAGGGCGACCTGGTGATCTGGGCGCAGACCCAGCAGGCCGCCGCCCTGCAGCCGCTCGCCGACCGGTTCGGCAAGGAGCACGGGGTCAAGGTCACCGTCGTCCCGCAGTCCGTCAACACCCAGCAGGCGTACGTCTCGGCCACCAACGCGGGCAAGGGCCCCGACCTCGTGGTCGGCGCCTCCGACTGGCTGGGCAACCTGGTGCAGAACGGCGTGGTCGCGCCCGTCCCGCTGACCGGGCAGCAGAAGGCGCTGTTCCAGCCGGCCGCGCTGGACGCCGTCGCCTACAACGGCCAGCAGTACGGGCTGCCGTACGCGACCGAGAACCTGGTGCTCTTCCGCAACACCGAGCTGGCGCCCACCGCACCCGGCACCTTCGAGGACCTCGCCGGCGCCGCGCAGGCCGCGGTCAAGGCCGGTACGGCCGAGGTCCCGCTCGCCCTGCCGGTCGGCCAGCAGGGCAACGCGTACGCCCTCCAGCCGCTGTTCACCTCGGCCGGCGGCTACCTGTTCGGCACCAAGGCGGACGGCAGCTACGACACCGCCGACCTCGGCGTCGGCGGGCCGGGCTCGATCGCGGCCGGCGAGCTGTTCAGGCAGTACGGCGAGAAGGGCGCCGGGCTCCTCAACCGCTCGGTGGACACCAACGCCATCTCGCTGTTCACCGGGAAGAAGACCCCGTTCCTGGTGGCCGGGCCGTGGGCGCTCGGACAGGTCAAGCAGGCCGGTCTGCCGTACGCGATCTCGCCGGTGCCCGGCTGGGCGGGCAAGGGCCCGGCCCGCCCGTTCATTGGGGTGCAGAGCTTCTACCTCTCCGCCAAGGCCAGGAACCAGCCGCTGGCCCAGGAGTTCCTGCTCCGCGAGGTCGGCTCCGAGGAGGGCCAGCTGGCGCTCTACCAGGCCTCGCCGGAACCGCCCGCGCTCAGCTCCGCGCTGGCGAAGGTGTCCGCCACCGACCCGGACATCGGCTCCTTCGCGGCGGCCGGGGCCGGCGGCCAGCCGCTGCCGACGATCCCCGCGATGAACGCGATCTGGGGGCCGCTCGGCCAGGCCGAGGCCGGCATCGTCGCCGGTGCCGACCCGGCCGAGACCATGCGCCAGGCCGGCGACGCCATCCGCGCGGCCCTCGCGAAGTAGGGCCCGTCCCACGGGTCGGCATGCCCGGCCGCCCCGTGGGACCGCCCGAACACCGACACCCGGACGGGCCACCACCGCCGGGCGCCCTCCGGACCAGGGACCACCCATGACCTCCCCCACCCTTCAGGACAGCAGGCGCCCGGCCGACCCCTCCGCCGGGGCCCCGGACCGCCCGCCCGGCCGGCCCCCGCGCCGGGCCGGCGCCGCCACCGCGCAGCTGGTGAAGATCACCCTGCTGGCCGGTGTCGCCGCCGTCGCCCTGTACGCCGCGCCCAAGCTGTACGACGCCGGGCACTGGGCCGCGCTGGGCGTGCTGGCCGCCGCCGTCGGCGCGACGTTCTGGATCTACCTGTCGCCGCGCCGGCTGCCCGCCAAGTACCTGCTCCCGGCCACCGCGCTGTTCCTCGCCTTCGTGGCCTACCCGGTGCTGTACATCGTCGCCGTCTCCTTCACCGACTACGGCGACGGGCACCTGCTCACCAAGGACCAGGCGGTCCGCACCCTCGTCGACCACTCCGCCGAACCGGTGCCGGACAGCCCCGCGTACACGCTCACCGTCGCCACCGGCGCGGACGGCGGCCCGCTGGTGCTGCTGCTCACCGACCCGGCCACCGGGCAGGTCTCGGCCGGCACCGCACGCGGCCTCGCCCCCGCCCCGGCCGGGACCACGACCGCGCCGGACGGCCGGGTGACCGCCGCGCCCGGCCTGACCGTCCTGACCTTCGGCCAGATCAACGGCAGGGCCGGGGAGCTCAAGGACCTCCGGGTGCCGGTGGACGGCGGCTTCATCGTCAGCCAGGGCCTCTCCACGGCCACCACCGCCCGGCCCGTCCTGGTGTACGACCGGCAGGCCGACACCCTCACCGACACCCGCGACGGCACCGTCTACCAGCCCCGGGACGGCTGGTTCACCGCCACCGACGGCTCCGGGCGGACCCTGCCCACCGGCTGGCACCGCACCGTCGGCTTCGCCAACTTCACCGCCGTGCTCACCAGCCCCGCGATCCGCGGCCCGTTCCTCGGCGTGCTCGCCTGGACCTTCGGCTTCGCCCTGCTCTCCACCGGCGCGTCCTTCGCCCTCGGTCTCGGCCTGGCGCTCACCCTGCACCACCCCCGGCTGCGCGGGCAGCGGGCCTACCGCTCGCTGCTGCTGCTGCCGTACGCGATGCCCGCGTTCATCGGCATCCTGATCTGGCAGAGCATGTACAACCGGGACTTCGGCCTGCTCAACCAGGTGCTGCACACCCGGATCGACTGGCTGGGCGATCCGTGGAACGCCCGGTTCGCGGTCCTGCTCACCAGCCTCTGGCTCGGCTTCCCCAACATGCTGCTGATCTGTACGGGGGTGCTGCAGGCGATGCCCGCCGAACTCAACGAGTCCGCCCGGATCGACGGTGCCGGGCCCTGGACGGCGTTCCGGGCGGTGACCTTCCCGCTGCTGCTGGTCGCCGCCGCGCCGGTGCTGATCTCCTCGTTCGCCTTCAACTTCAACAACTTCAACGCCATCCAACTGCTCACCGGCGGCGGGCCGTTCGACGGCGCGGGCGGCACGGCCGGGTCCACCGACATCCTGATCAGCTACACCTACCGGCTGGCCTTCGGCGGGCAGGGCGCGCAGTACGGCTTCGCCGCCGCGCTCTCCATCGTCATCTTCCTGCTGGTCGGTCTGATCACCCTGGTGGGCTTCCGCCGCACCCGCGCCCTTGAGGAGCTGAACGCATGACCACCACCCGATGGCTGCGCCGCTTCGGCTGGCGGCACCTGATCGCCGTGCTCGCCGTCTGCTTCGCGCTGTTCCCGCTGCTGTTCGTGCTCTCGGCGGCGCTCAACCCGCTCGGCACGCTCCAGTCGTCCACGCTGGTGCCCGAGCACGCCTCGCTCGCCAACTTCACCGCGCTGTTCACCAACGACCAGTACCCGTTCGCCCGCTGGCTCGGCAACACGGCGCTGGTCTGCGGCAGCTTCGCGGTGCTGAACGTCTTCCTCGGGATGTGCGCCGCGTACGGCTTCTCGCGGTTCCGCTTCCGGGGCCGGCGGATCGGGCTGATGGCGGTCTTCCTGGTGCAGATGTTCCCGCAGTTCCTCGCGGTGATCTCGCTCTACCTGCTGTTCGCCGAGATCGGCGACATCGTGCCGGCGATCGGCCTGGACACCCCGTGGGGGCTGGTGCTGGTCTACCTCGGCGGCGCGATGGGGGTGAACACCTGGCTGATGAAGGGCTACCTGGACACCATCCCGCGCGAGATCGACGAGGCCGCCAAGGTCGACGGCGCCGGACACGCGCAGATCTTCTTCCGGCTGATCCTGCCGCTCGCCGCGCCGATGCTGGTGGTGATCTCGATCCTGTCGCTGACCGCCGCGCTCAACGACGTCATCCTGGCGAACATCTTCCTGACCTCGAACGACTCCAAGACGGTCGCGGTCGGCCTGTACGGGATCATCTCCGGCCAGCAGGACCAGAACTACGGCCTGTTCGCGGCCGGGGCGCTGGTGACCTCGCTGCCGGTGATCGTCGTCTACCAGTTCCTCCAGCGCTACCTCGCCCAGGGCCTGACCGCCGGGTCGGTCAAGGGCTGAACGGCCGGACGCCGCCCCGGACGGGAGATCCGTACGGGGCGGGCATCTGGCCGGGGCACACGACCACGTACTGGCCGGACCCATAGTTGTAGGACAGGTCCGCCCTCCCAAGGCGGGGCTGATCAGTCCGCGCGCAGGATCCGGGACACGTAGACACGAGACGGATCCTGGCCCTCGTCCACCGCGTACTCCACCAGCCCGAGATCCCGGCGTAGCGGCGCCGAGTGCATGCCGGGTCTCCCTGGAATCGGCATGCTCAGATGAGGGAAGGGGTTCTCGCGCAGATCGACGAGGAAAGCGACGACGGCGGAGAAGACGTCGGCCGACGTGCTCGGGTCGTCCTCGTCCGGGTTCTGGATGCGGTCGCTCACAGGGCCCCGAGACGGCGCAGAACTGTGGAGGCCGGGGTTCCGGGGGCGGTGCCGGACTGGATGGCGGCGTGGATACGGTCGCCCTCCGGGTCGCGGTAGAGCTGGGCGCGCAGCCACCAACGCCGCAGGACGCCGCCGATCGTCGAGTCGTCGGCCTCGCCCATCTCCCGGTAGAACTCCATCCGCTGTGCTGGTGGGAGGGCGACGGCGACGGCGTCCTGGGTCCGCGGGATGGGCTGCTGGTCGTCGTGGCGGCCGTGCAGGGGTGCTGCGCTCACCGTTCCTCCGGAAGTCTCGTGCGGGCGGGACCGGTACCAGCGTCCTCCCTCACCGGTTCGGCCGGTACCGGAGTCGTCATAAGAGTCCAGAGTGGCGTTCGGGGCCCGCCCGGCGGTGCCACTCGACCAGGCGCCCGGTTGCCAGGTCCTTCCGAATCGCGACTCCGGCGGGCGGGCGGTCGCACCGGCGCGCCCCTCGGGTGGGCGCACCACCTCCGGGTGATCCTCTGCGCGGCTGCCGTCGAGCGTCGGGGCCGGGCAGAGTTGGCCGGCCGGACGTGTTCCGTACCCGAAGGGAGCGACGCATGGGTGACCACGAGAAGCCGCCGCCGGACCCGGGCCAGGGGACCCCGCCGCCGGGCAATGCCGA
Source organism: Kitasatospora sp. NPDC088351 (assembly GCF_040685575.1). Lineage (NCBI taxonomy): Bacteria > Bacillati > Actinomycetota > Actinomycetes > Kitasatosporales > Streptomycetaceae > Kitasatospora > Kitasatospora sp. NPDC088351. The sequence goes on from NZ_JBFBIL010000003.1 coordinate 38,647, forward strand.
CGGGCAGGTGCCGCCTCCGCCGCCGGGCGGCGGGAAGCACAAGAAGTGAGTGCCGACCTGGCCGGCCGTCTTACCCGGATGGACGCGGTGATGGAGCAGCGCGGGGCGTGGCCGGCCGACTCGCCGTGGCTGCGCGAGGCCATGGCCGCGCTGCCCCGCGACGCGTTCGCGCCGGATCGGTTGTGGCGCTGGGAGGGCCACGCCTATGTGCCGCTCGACCGGCAGACCGATCCGGCGGCGTGGGCGGACGAGCTGTACGCCGGCCCGGACGCGGCGGCGGTCACCCAGGTCACCGACGGGCTTCCGTCCTCCAGCCTCTCGGCGCCCGCCGTGGTGGCGGACATGCTGGACAGCCTGATGCTGGAGCCCGGTCACACGGTGTGGGACATCGGCACGGGGCAGGGCTGGAGCTGCGCGCTCGCGGCGTGGCGGGCCGGGCCCGGCCTGGTCGTCTCCACGGAGATCGACGAGGACCTCGTCGTGCCTGCTCGCGAGCGGCTTGCCGCCGGTGGGGTCGACGCCGAGGTGTTCGTCGGCAACGGCACCAGCAGCGTGCCGCCCGGGGGTCCGTTCGACCGGATCCACGCGACCTACGCGGTGGAGACCGTCCCGTACGAGTGGATCGAGGCCGTCAGACCGGGCGGTCGGATCGTCTACCCGTGGGGACGGCTCGGGCACGTGGCGCTCACGGTGGCCGCCGACGGGCGCGGTGCGAGCGGCTGGGTGCAGGGTCTCGGGCGGTTCATGGCTGACCGGTGCGGCCGGGTTCCGGCGTCAGCCGGTTACGACGGGTATGTGAAGGTGCGAGGCAGTGGCGATCCCGACGCCGAGCGGATCCTCGAACGCGCCCTCGCCCCGCTCGCCGGTGACTGGGACCTGCGGTTCGCGGTGCGCGTCGCCGTTCCGGACGCCGTGGTGATCACCGGCCGGGACGAGGACGGCGTCAACGCCTGGATCCACGACGGCAACGCATCGTGGGCGGCCCTGTCCGCGTGTGGCGACGGCAGTGCGGTGCTGCACCAGGGCGGTCTGCGGCGCATCGGCGACGAACTTCTGACCGCGTGGGAACAGTGGGAGGCGCACGGCCGGCCGACGCCGTACGACTACGGGATCACTGTCACGCCGGAGCGCCAGTGGGTGTGGCTGCGCGATCCGGACGGCCCTCGGTGGCCCATCGTGGATGGCGGGGGCGCTGCCTCGCCCAGGGCCTGACCGCCGGGTCGGTCAAGGACTGAGCGGCCGAACGCCGCCGCCCCGTACCGGAGTTCCGTACGGGGCGGCGGTGTTCTGTCAGGCGGAGACGAAGAGCCACTCCGGGCCGTAGGTGAAGCGGGGGTCGGCGGGGAGCTTCACGCCGTTGATCTGCTGGGCGGTGCCACGCAACTGGCCCATCAGCCCGATCGCCTGGAAGAGCGAGTCCGACCCGGCAACGCCCCAGGCCTGTTCGAGGGCGCGCAGCATGTCGCTGTACTGCTGGTCGAAGGTGTGCAGGAGGTCGGCCGTGGCCTGGTCGGGCTTGTTGCCGGGGTCGTTGGCCCAGCCGCCGGCGGGGACGCGGGCGACCGGGTGGGCGTCCGGCAGCGGGAGGTCGGGGCCGGTGAACTCGAACTTCTTCGTCGTGGGGTTCTGGACCAGCTTCCTGCCGACGGCGATCTCCTTGAAGGCGTAGTAGTGGGCGAGTTCGCCGGGGGCGCCGGGGAAGGGGTTGTCCGGGGAGGCGTCGGTGCCCTCGCCCTGGGTCCGGATGATGTCGAGCGCCTTCAGGACGTCGTCGATGGTGTTCATCGGGACGATGTCGTTGCCGGCGCCGTGGCTCGACCCGAGCGGGAAGCTCACCTGCCGCTGCCCGGTGAGGAGGTGGGCGAAGTTCGGGAAGACATTGACGATCCGCTGGTAGAAGGCGCCGATCGTATTGCCGTCGGCGGCGAAGGCGAGCGGGTTCTCGGGCTTCTCGATGTCGGAGAAGAGGCCCGCCGACTCGCGGGTCAGCCCGCTGAGGAAGACCTCCAGCCCGGGGTTCACGCCACCCGGCAGCTCGCCCGGGTACTTCGGCACCGTGGCGGGGTCGGTGAGGACGACGGTGCCGCCGATGCTGGTGAGCATGTTGCAGACCAGGCCGAAGTGCGACATCTCGTCGAAGACGATCTCACGGATGGTGTGGCGGACCGGCTGGCTGTTGTCCGGATCGGTGATCGACCAGAGCGCGGTGGCGTACGGCGGGATGGTCGACAACTCCAGCATGATCGCCCGCTGGAGCGCGTCCTTGAGCTCCTGCCCGGTCCAGTCCTCCTCCGGGATGTTCATGAGCTGGACGATCGCGTCGCTCCGGTAGTCCAGGATTCCGGTCGTCACGGCGTACCCCTTTCGTTCGGCTGTGCGCCGGACCGTAGCGGGGGGCGGATCGTGCGTACGCGTGTGCTGCCGGTGTGGCCCGGGAGTTCATCCGGATGGTGGGGGTCGGGCCGTTGCGGTTCGGGATGGCCCCCGAGCCGGTCGAGGCTGCTCCGGGTGGGGTGGTCGCCGGCGTTTCGAGGAGCCGGGAGGACAGCGCGTCCTGGCACCGGTACGGCGAGCCGGGGGTGACCGCGGTCTACGGGCAGGGGCCGCGCCCGGTCGCGGTGGCGATCGATGCGGTGTCCGGGCCACTGGGGCCGACGGAGCATGTGCGCAGGGAGTCGGACCGGCCGACTTCCTGTGCATGGGGCCACGCGCGGATGTGGCCGCCCCGCCCGGCGTGGGCGCCGGGCGGGGCGGGGCGCTGTGTCAGTCCGAGGCCGGCGGCCGGGCGGCGTGCTTGGTGGGGCAGGGGATATTCGGCCAGGTGCGGTTGGGGCAGGCGATTGCGTAGTGGCCGGACCAGCGGCTGTCGGAGATCCATCGGGACCACACGACGTCAGCGGCCCTGGCCAGTTGTTCGACCGCGCGGAGCCGCCGTGCCTCGATCGGCAGCCAAGGATCACCGCCCGGTGTGTGCTCCCCGTACCGTTGCGCGAGCCAGTCGGCCGCATCGGTCGGCGTCTCCCAGGTGCCCCGGAGCTGGGAGGTCGGCCGCAGCAGCCACCAGCCCGTCATCATCGGCGGTAGCTCCGAGAGCCGGAACCCGCCGCTCTCGATCGGTCGGCGCTCCGACTCCTTGGCGAGGAGTCGGCCGTCGCCGGCCCATTCGTAGCCGTGGAAGTGCAACTGCGCTTCTCCTCGGTGGCGTTGGTGCCCCGGCCGGCCGCACGGGGCTGCGGGCGGCCGAGGCTGTCAGGGGGCTTCAGACGGACAGACCGAACCGCGCCGGGTCGATCCCGGCCTCGGTCAGCTCCTCGACGGTGAACAGCAGCGGCTGGTGGTCGGGACGCTTGCTGTCGCCCAGGGCGAAGACACCCGGGGCCTGCGGCACGACGCCGAGGGTCACACACGACTCGCCGTCGTCACCCCCGCCCTGGTTGCCGCCGCACGCACGGTTGAACTCGACCTGCGAGAGGTCGAGTTCGTACAGGTTGCGCTCAGTCATCGCCTGCACCTTCCGGTATCACTTCGGGGCATGGAACGGCCCCGTCCCGCCCAGGACTTGGGCGGAAGAATGAGGAGGGGAGAGCCGGTCCGTCAGCGCCAGAGGCTGATGCGGGTGGTGAGCAGGTCGGCTGGCACCTGACGCGGCTTGGCGTCCGGCTCGAACAGCGGCCGGACCAGGGCCCGGCCGTCCTGGGCGCCGACCACCTCGACCAGGCGCCCGGTTGCCAGGTCCTTCCGGACCGGGTTGTTGTCGATCCGCTCTATGAGTTCCGCGTGTGTACGGCGACGCTTCGGCGGACAGTTCGTGTCGGCCGGCTGTGCGAGATCGGCGGCGGACATGGAGTGCTCCCGTGACTCTCGGATCGTTTCGGCGAGTCACCAAATTACGAGAGATGCGGGGAGATTCCTACGCGCTTTCCTGTTCCTGAAATAACTCGTCTCGGATTCCTTCGGTCAGTGCGCGCATGTCATCTTCATATAGTGCCGCAGCATCGAATGCGGCGAATTTTGACAAGTAGATTCCGACGCCCCTCGGATCGTGCGTGGTGATCTCCGAATGGAACGTCTCCACGATGGCCAGGTGATCGTCATACATGCTGAAGCAGGTCATCGGGAAGTCAGGCATGAGCCTGGAGCATGAGCCTGGAGAGAGGAAGAACTCCGATGGTCACATTGGGAAGTCGGGACAGTGACACCAGGCGATCGAGCTGTGTGGCCATGGCGGGCGGGAGGGCATATCCGCCACCGCAGTACATGTTCGCAGATGACGAAATGGAACTCTCGATGGCGGTCGTACAGGACGGCCTGGCGCTCCAGTCGAGCCGCGATGGTCTTTGTCTTGGCCTCTGACGACAACTCTGGGTGCAGGGCGAAAACGGTCGAGACGTATTCGGCGCTCTGGAGCAACCCGGGAATCAACTCGGACCGGCCGACTTCCTGCGCCGCGAAGGCCTGCTGGGGTCGGTTCCTGTCGGGTGACTCGGCTATCGGCAGAGATCCTGCGGCGTCTCCCGATGACGGGAAGCCCACTCGTGCACTCTGTACCCGCGATCCGTGTTGAATCCGACCTGTTGTCCATCGCTACTCCCTCGGCTTCTTGGTCACGATGCCAGGGATCTGCATGAAGCCCTGTCCCGGTGGGAGGGAGGCGTTTCCCGTTCTGGACTGAAGATCTCGCCCAGGAATCCTGCCGGCCAACGAGGAAGCGCCACAAAGGCGTTGTGGATTTTCAGGGGGACCATACGGCTGACTTCCTGCGGCCCCCTTGCGAGGAGCAAGGGGGCCGTCGGAACCATTTGCCAAGCGTTGGCGGTGAGATGGGAGGTGCTACGGGGCGCCTTCCTGGTCCCCCAGGAACTCGTCCCGGATGTCTTCGAGCATGTGCCGCATCACGTCGCCGGACACGGCGGCGTCGGAGAACCCGTTGAACTTCCGCACGTACACCTCAATGTCGCGCGGGTCGGTGACCGTTACCTCAGCGTGCACGGTCTCGACCGTGACCATGCGGTCATCGCGGATGACAAAGGAGTGCGCCGGCACGTCGGACTGAGGTGCAGCCAGCGGAACGACCCGAATGTCGACATGGCCGAGGCGGGAAGCGGAGATGATGCGGTCCAGCTGTCCGGCCATCATCGCGGCGGGAACGAGGCGCCAGCGAAGAACGGGCTCGGTGATGACGAACTGCAGCGTCTTGGTGGCGTCGTAGAGGGACTGTTGTCTTACAAGCCGCGCTGAAACCGCCCGAGACAGCTGCTCCTCACTGAGGTCTTTCCTCCCGAATACGGCTCGCACGTATTCGGGGGTCTGAAGCAGCCCAGGAACAAGAGACGGCTGGAACACGCGAAGAAGCTCGGTCGAGTCGTCCAGCGCTTTGATCTGCTGCTGCTTGCGGTGGTGCCCCAGACGTCGGATCAGGCGCCAGGCCGTCGTCTCCGTGGCCTCGGCTCTCGCAGCGGCCATGTACTCGGCCTTGACCTCGTCGGACACGCCTATGGCCGTAAGGATGCGTTCCACGTCTGCGACGGTGGGTGGTACCTTGCCAGTTTCAATCTTGCTCAACTTGCTCGGGGACATGACAGCGCCACGGGCCACGGCCTTGGCTTCCTTGCCAGAAGCCTGCCGAAGTTCCCGCAGTGCTGCCCCGAGCCGTGTTCTGTTCACTCGCCGTGTTCGGCCCACCATTCCGTGAACGGGACGGATTTCGCCATCGCAATGTCACGGTATGCCTTGAACTGGGCGATCCGGCTGCCGGTGAGGAATCCAGTTCCGCGATACTTTCCGTTGCCGTCATAGTTCATCTCGGCAACGGTCTCGTCATCAAAGAGCCAGAAGTCCGGCGCCTCGGGAACAGGGTTCTCCTGGCCTGTGGTGTCGAGGATGAAGAACTCTTCACCAGCCGCCATGTTGCGGTGGTATCCCCACGCGAGCTCGAACCGGAGGTAATCCGTGAGCGGGCGAGAGAGGACGTGCACCCGATACATGCGCTTACCGGCCTGGGTGGCATCGGCTACGGTCGTGACCCAGCCAGCGGACTTGTAGCCCTCCGGTTGCTCCTCGCCTGCGAGGAAGGCGTGATAGGCGTCCACTCCGCCGGACTGGCTGTAGTCGTCCAGCGTTTCCAGCCGGAACGCCTCTCGATTGAAATTCGAGAACCAGTCTCCGAGGGTCCTAGATGAGGTTGTCACGGATGGCCTTTCGAACGAGTTCAATGGGAATTTCGACCAGCGTCTCGTGCGCCGGAATCTTAAGATCGTGCTCGGTCAGATGCTCGCCCTGGACGGCGAGGGTGCCTCGGTCCGTCAGGTAGAGCGTCGGGCACTCGCCCTCGTCGCAGGAACCCACAAGCCGTGTCAGCTCCACGTTGTCTCCTCGCTCGGTCTCCCGACGATGCTCCCGAGTTGAGCCGGGCGCAGGCAAGAGGTTCGCGTTTCCGATACTGGAAACCAGCTCAACTTCGAACAGGCACTCAAAAGTTCAGCTACGACGGTGCCGCTTCTGTGGCGGACCCTTGCGGGGGGCAAGGGTCCGCCGGAACGGATGGCTGTGGCTCGGCCGTGGTGGTGCGGCGTCGAAGCAAGGTGCAGGCCCCGCGCGCGGGCGGGGCGGGGGAGTTCAGGGGTGGTGGGTGGTGATGGTGATCGGGTGGGCGGTCCAGTCGGTGAGCTCGCCGATGCAGAGGGTCATGCTCCAGAGGCCGCCGCGGGTGAGGCAGCGGGCGACACCGTCGCCGCCGCCGGGGCCGATGCAGAGGCGGATGAAGTCGCGGTGGGCCGCGCGGATCGGGCGCGTTCGGACGTGCTCCCAGAGGACGGGGAGCGCGTGGTCGAGGCTCGGGAAGACGGTCGGGAGCATGATGCCGGTGATCTCGGCCCGCACGGCGTTCACGCGGCGGCCTCGGCGGGGGCGGAGATGTGGCACCAGATGAACTTGCCGATGCCGCCCGCACGCGGGCAGCAGCCCCACTGGGCGGCCAACTCCTTGACGAGGAACAGCCCTCGGCCGGATTCGTCGGAGGTGGAGGTGGTTCGGAGCGCGGGCTTCTCGCTGTCGGCGTCGTGGACTTCGATGCGCAGGAGGTTTTCGGAGAGTCCGAAACGGATCTGGATCAGGCGGCCCTGGGGCGTACGGGCGTGCTGCACGGCGTTGGCGACCAGCTCGGAAAGCAGCAACTCGCCGGTGTAGAGCAGGTATTCGACGCCCTGGTGGCGGGCGAGGAAGTGGTGCAGCTCCTGGCGGGCCGCGCCGGCGGACTTTCGGTGCCGGGGGAGCCAGCAGGCGTGTTCGGTGGGGGCGGGGGAGACGGTTTCAGGCATGGCGGCGCCACCTCTGAGGGGTGAGGGGTGAAGACGACTGAAGAAGGCATGGGGATGCCCGGGTGATGAGCCCACAATCATCACGCTGTGTCGAATGGTGAGCTACGTTGAGTAGCATGCTCCTGGGGGATTCCAAAGTGCAAGTCCCCACTTTGGAATCGGTCAAAGATTGTTGTCGGGTGGCAGGGGAGGGCAGACTGGCAGATCACAGAAGTGGGGAGGTCGCGACGGTGCCCGTGAACCGGAATCCGACAGTTCGGCAGCGACGGCTGGCTCGAACGCTCAAGGAGCTGCGGGCGGAAGCGGATCTGACGATTGCCCAGTCGGCTCGGCAGCTTGCCTGTGCCGAGAGCAAGATCAGTCGAATCGAGGCCGCGCAGTCAGGGATTCGGTTGGTGGATCTTCGGCTGCTGCTCGACCTGTACGGGGTGGTGGAGTCGGCGACCCGCAGCAGGCTGGAGGCACTGTCGCGCGAAGGTCGTCTGCGTGGATGGTGGGACCGCTACTCGGACACGCTGTCGCCGCTCTATGCCGACTACATCGCGCTGGAATCCGACGCGTCGGACATGTACAGCATCCAGACGTTCCTGGTGCCGGGACTGCTGCAGACGGAGGACTACACGCGTGCGGTGGTCCGTGCCCAGATAGAGGATGCGACCGCGGAGCAGGTCGAGCGGCTCACGAAGGTTCGTCAGGAACGGCGGGCAGTGCTGACGCGGGAGGCGCCACTTCGCATGTGGGTCGTTCTCTCGGAATCCGTGCTGAAGCATCGGATTGGTGGCCGGTCGGTCATGCGGGAGCAACTCGACTTCCTGATGGCGAGTGCCGAACAGCCGAACATCAACGTCCAGGTCCTGCCGGAGGAATCTGACGTTCACGCTGCACTCTTCGGCCCTGTTGCCATCCTGAGCTTCCCCGAGGCGACAGAGACGGATGTGGTGTACGTCGACAGCCTCCTCAGCACGCTCTACATCGAGGAGCCGGAGGAAGTGTTCAAGTACACCAACCTGTTTCGCCGTGCTCTGGCGGAGTCGCTGCCGCGCACCGAATCGGTCGCACTCATCGAGCGTGCAAAGGACAAGGTCTAGAAATGGTGAGTATGTTCCTGCCGTCTGTTTCCGCTGCCGGACTTGAGTGGTGCAAGTCCTCCTACTCCGGCGCACAGAGCGATTGCATCGAGGTGGCCAGTGGTCTGATCGGCGCTGTGCCCGTACGTGACTCCAAGGATCCGGACGGGCCCGCGCTGTTGTTCGCGGCCGAGGCGTGGTCGTCGTTCCTCGCCGGGGTCAAGGGTGGGGAGTTTCCGACCAACTGACATAACAGAGGTGCCCCGCACGGGCTGTGGCCGTGCGGGGCACCTCTGGTCGTCTTCTGCTTTTAGAAGTCGTCGTCGAAGGCGACCGAGCCCTCGACCGCCACCTGGTACGCCGACACCCGGCGCTCGAAGAAGTTGGTCAGCTCCTGCACGTTCTGGAGCTCCATGAAGCCGAACGGGTTGGTCGACCCGTACCGGATCGGCAGACCGAGCCGCGCGAGGCGCTGGTCCGCCACGGCCTCCAGGTACTGCCGCATCGACTCGGTGTTCATGCCGGCCAGGCCGTCGCCGCACAGGTCCTGGGCGAACTGGAGCTCGGCCTCGACGGCCTCCTCCAGCATCTCCGTCACCTGCTTGGCCATCTCGTCGTCGAAGAGGTCGGGCTCCTCCTCGCGAACGGTGTCCACGACCGACATCGCGAAGTCCATGTGCATGGACTCGTCGCGGAACACCCAGTTCGTACCGGTGGCCAGGCCGTGCAGCAGACCACGCGACCGGAACCAGTACACGTACGCGAACGCGCCGTAGAAGAACAGCCCCTCCACACACGCCGCGAAGCAGATCAGGTTGAGCAGGAACGCCCGCCTGTCCTCCTTCGTCTGCAGCGAGTCGATGTGGTCGACCGCGTTCATGTACTTGAAGCAGAACTGCGCCTTCTGGCGGATGGAGGGGATGTTCTCCACCGCGTCGAAGGCCGCCGCGCGGTCCTCGGGGTCGGGCAGGTAGGTGTCGAGCAGCGTCAGATAGAACTGGACGTGCACGGCCTCCTCGAACAGCTGCCGGGACAGGTAGAGCCGGGCCTCGGGCGAGTTGATGTGCTTGTAGAGGCTCAGCACCACGTTGTTGGAGACGATCGAGTCACCGGTGGCGAAGAACGCCACCAGCCGGCCGATCAGGTGGCGCTCGCCCTCGCTCAGCTTGGCCAGGTCGGCGACGTCGGAGTGCAGGTCCACCTCCTCGACGGTCCAGGTGTTCTTGATCGCGTCGCGGTACCGGTCGTAGAACGACGGGTAGCGCATCGGGCGCAGGGTCAGCTCGAAGCCGGGGTCGAGCAGCATCTTCTGGCGATCGTCGGACATTACTGGCAGGCCTCGCAGGACTCGGGGTTCTCCAGGGAGCAGGCCAGGGCGGCCTCCTCCTCCGGCGTGAGGGTCGGGGACGCCACCGGGACGGGGGCGGCGGCGCGGGCGGCGCCCGAGGCGGCCTGGGCGATCCGGGTCGCCGGGCGCGAGCGCAGGTAGTAGGTGGTCTTCAGACCGACCTTCCAGGCGTACGCGTACATCGAGCTGAGCTTGCCGATGGTGGGCGCGGCCATGAAGAGGTTCAGCGACTGGCTCTGGTCGATGTACGGCATCCGGGCGGCGGCCAGGTCGATCAGCGCGCGCTGGGGCAGCTCCCAGGCCGTGCGGTAGAGCGAGCGGACCTCGGCGGGCAGCCAGTTGAGGTCCTGGACGGAGCCGTTGGCGTCGCGCAGCGCGTCCCGGGTCTGCTGGTCCCAGACGCCGAGCTCCTTCAGCTCGCGCACCAGGTACGGGTTGACCTGGAGGAACTCGCCGGAGAGGGTCTCGCGCTTGAACAGGTTGGAGACCTGCGGCTCGATGCACTCGTAGACGCCGGCGATCGAGGCGATGGTCGCGGTCGGCGCGATGGCCAGCAGCAGCGAGTTGCGCAGGCCGGTCTCGGCGAGCCTGGTCCGCAGGGCGGCCCAGCGGTCGGCCCACTCCGGAGCGGCGCTCGGGAAGTGGTCGATGTGCAGCTCGCCGCGGGCGGCCCGGGTCTCGCCGTATGCCTCGTGGCGGCCCAGCTGCTCGGCCAGCTCGCTGGAGCGCTCGTACGCGGTGAGCATGATGCGCTCGGCGATGAGGGTGGAGAGCCGCTTCGCCTCGGCGGAGTCGAAGTCGATCCGCAGCTGGAAGAAGACGTCCTGCAGGCCCATCACGCCGAGGCCCACCGGGCGCCAGCGGGAGTTGGAGGCACCGGCCTCGGGGGTCGGGTAGAAGTTGATGTCCACCACGCGGTCGAGGAAGGTGACGGCGGTGCGGACGGTGGCGTCCAGGCGGTCCCAGTCCAGCGCGTTCAGCAGGTCGTCGGCGGTGGCGCCGGCGGCGACGTGGGCGCCGAGGTTGACCGAGCCGAGGTTGCAGACGGCGGTCTCGGAGTCGTCCGTGACCTCCAGGATCTCGGTGCAGAGGTTGGAGCTGTGCACCGTGCGGCCGGGCAGCGCGGTCTGGTTGGCGGCGCGGTTGGAGGCGTCCTTGAAGGTCATCCAGCCGTTGCCGGTCTGCGCCAGGGTGCGCATCATCCGGGCGTACAGGGTCTGCGCGGGGATGGTGCGGACGGCCTTGCCGGACTGCTCGGCCTTCAGGTACGCCTCGTCGAACTCGGCACCCCAGAGGTCGACCAGCTCGGGCACGTCGGCGGGGGAGAACAGCGACCAGTCGGCGTTGGCGTTGACCCGGCGCATGAACTCGTCCGGGATCCAGTGCGCCAGGTTGAGGTTGTGCGTGCGGCGCGCCTCCTCACCGGTGTTGTCGCGCAGCTCCAGGAACTCCTCGATGTCCGCGTGCCAGGTCTCCAGGTAGACGCAGGCCGCGCCCTTGCGGCGGCCGCCCTGGTTGACGGCGGCGACCGAGGAGTCGAGGGTGCGCAGGAACGGGACGATGCCGTTGGACTTGCCGTTGGTGCCCCGGATCAGGCTGCCGCGCGAGCGGATCCGCGAGTAGGACAGGCCGATGCCGCCGGCGTGCTTGGAGAGACGGGCGATCTGGGCGTACCGGGAGTAGATCGAGTCCAGGTTGTCCAGCGGGGAGTCGAGCAGGTAGCAGCTCGACATCTGCGGGTGCCGGGTGCCGGAGTTGAACAGGGTCGGGGAGGAGGTCAGGTACTCCAGCCGGCTCATCAGGCCGTACAGCTCGGCCACCTCGCGCACCGACTGCTCGTTGTCGCCGACCGCCAGGCCGCTGGCGACGCGGAGCAGGAAGTGCTGCGGGGTCTCGACCACCTTGCGGGTGATCGGGTGGCGCAGCAGGTAGCGGGACTGCACGGTGCGCAGGCCGAAGTACTCGAAGCGGTCGTCGCCCCGCGGGTCGACGAGCGCGTCCAGGGTCGCGGCGTGCTTGGCGACGAAGGCGGCGGTGGTGTCGCCGATCAGGCCCTCGGCGTGGCCGACCGCGACCGAGGCGGAGAAGGAGACCGAGCCCTGGCTGACCGCCTCGTCGACGATCTCCAGCGCGAGCAGGCGCGCGGCCAGCTTCGAGTACTGCGGGTCCTCGGCGATCATCGACGCGGCGGCGTCCACGGCCAGCCCGCGCAGCTCGGCGAAGTCCGAGCCGGCGTGGCGGCCGCGCAGCGCGGCGGCGGCGACATGGCCGGGGTCCACCTGGGGGAGATCGGCGCTGCGGTCGGTCAGCAGCCGGAGCAGCGCACCGCCGGGGTCGGAGACCGTCGGGTCGACGGGGGCGAAGCTGGAACCCTGGGCGGGCAGGGTGGCTGAGGCAGCGGTGGTCAAGGCGCTCTCTCCTGGCGGCGATCGGCGTCGGTGCATCGGGGTGCCGGACCGTTCGGGGCAGGGGAGCACGGCGCGAACGCCCGGTGGCGTCGCGCGACAGTGTCATCCCCGGCCCGCCCGCGAGGCCCGGACGTGGTGCAGTGCTTCGGGGCCTCTGCGGGGAGGCCGGTGGCACGCCGCCGGCAGGTACTCGGACTCGCGGGCCCTGCTTCCAGAGGCCCGCACACCGCTGCGGGGCAGTCCCGGACTCGCACCGGGTTCCCCTGCGTCGACAGCAGGAGTGAGCATACATCTAGTGGCGGTCGACTGTGGCGGCACCATATGTTGTGGCCGTCGTGTCGCGAGCCCGGACAGGCTCGGCGGGGCGTCAGTGCTTCAGGTAGACCTTGTAGGTGCTGGAGTCGCCCGTCGGCGAGGTGAACTGGGCGATCAGCCGGTACTGTCCGCCGGCGGCCAGAGCGGCCGCCAGGGCGCGGTCCGTGGCAGCCGGCGCGGTGCTGTCGAGGACGACCATGGTGAACCAGCCGTCCCGGATGGCGGCCGCGCTGCCGTCGTCGCCGTGGTGCTGCACCCCGGCGGCGTCCCGGTAGTCGGTCCCGTTGCGCGCCGAGACCCACTGCTCAGGTGTACTGACGGTGCCCAGGTAGTACTCGGCGAGTCCGTCGACCTCGGTGAGGTAGCGGCCCTGCGGTTCGGCGTGCACCCGCAGGACGGCGAGCAGCCGCCCGGAGTCGGGCCCGTTCTGGTAGCGCAGCGCGGACTGTTCGAGGCCCAGCGCGAGCAGGGCGACCCACACCAGGATGCCCAGCTGCGGGTGGCGGAAGTGCGCGCCGACCAGCCGGGTGAGGCCGACCCCGGCCAGCGGGGCGGCGAGCAGCATCCCGAAGCCGAGGTGGCGGAACATCGCCCCGGAGGAGCCCAGCGCCAGGTGGATCGCCGGGACCAGCAGCGCGGTGGCGGTCAGCGCGGTGCCCAGCAGCGCGCGCTGGGCCCGGGTGGTGGTGACGCCGCCGTTCTCCGGGGACTCGTGCATCTGCTCGCGGCGGACGTAGGCGATCGTGCCGGCCACCGCGAGGACGGTGAACAGGCCGCCCCACTGGACGGTGTCCAGGAGGATCCCGCCGACCGTGCGGCCGGCCTGGCCGCGGGCCGGGGACCATCCCGCGATCGTGCCGAGTACGCCGAAGGGGAGCAGCGCGCCGGCCGTGCCGGCGGCGAGCAGCAGCGCGCGCAGGGCGGCCGGGCCGAGCCGCCGGTGCGGCCAGGCGGTGGCCAGCGCGAGGGCGGCCAGGGCGGGCATGGCGAGCGTCGAGGCGTACGCGACCGCGCAGGCGAGGGCGGCGGCCGGTGCGGCGAGCAGGACCAGGGCCACCGGGCGGCGGGCGGTGAACACCGTGATCCAGGCCGCGAGGGCGACCAGAAGAACGGCCGGCGCCTCGGGGGCGGCGTAGAAGCCGACGACGACGGTCGACTGCACCACCGCGTAGGCGGCGATGGAGCAGATGGCCACCCGCTCGTTGAAGAGCCGGCGGGTCAGCGAGTACAGCAGCACGGTGGTCAGCAGGGCGAAGCAGAGACTGAGTACCCGGGCGCCGAAGATGCCGTTGGCGTTGGCGGCGGCGCCGGCCAGCGGCGGGTACAGCCAGGGCGAGCCGGGTGTCCGGCCGACCAGGTCGGAGGTGACGGCGGTGCCGTGCAGCAGGTGGGCGAGCTGCTGGCGGCCGGCCACCATGGTCGCGGCCTCGTCGGGGTGCGCGGCGGCCAGCAGGCGCAGCGAGAGCGCGGCCTGGACGATCAGCACGGCGAGCAGCAGACCGCGGGCTATCCAGCGGCGCCGGGGGCTGGGGGCCGGGTCCCAGCCGATCGCGGGGACCTGCGGGATGGTGTACGGCGCCAGCTCGACGGCCTGGTTGTCGTCCTCGGGGGCGGCGGTGCCCCGCTCGGCGGCGGGCCGGGGCAGGGTGTCCGCGTCCGGCCGGGGGCGGCTGCTCCCGGCGCGCGTCGCGGTGCCGCCGGGGGCAGGGACGGGGCTGTCCGGGGTCAGGGGTGGCTCGGAGGCCGCGCTCATCGTGGGTTCCTGATGTCGAAGCCGTAGCGGGGGTCGGCCACGCGTTGCCTGAAGGCGGCGAGGGTGTCCGGGACGGCCTCGACGCGCCAGTCCGCCCGCTTGACGATGTTGAACCAGACGAAGCCGATGACGTCGTCGTGCGCTTCGAGGCCGGAGAAGAGCTGGTCTATGTCCGCGCGCTGGCGTTTGCCCTGCTCCGAGGCGGTCTCGCTGATGAAGAAGGGCTTCTTGCTGAAGGTGCGGATCTCGGCCATGGTGGGCCCGTACAGGGTGTCGAAGGTCTTCGGGCCGGTGCGGGTGAAGTAGCCGGTCATGCCGGCCCAGTCGACGTAGGTGTCGCCGGGGTAGTACGGCGCCAGCCGGGTGTTGGGCGCGGGGTCGGTGATGTTCGGGCTCCAGACCCAGATGACATTGGTCGCGCCGGCCCGGTCGAAGATGTCGTGGACGTGGCGCCAGGCCGCGACGAAGTCCTCAGGGCTGGCGGCCTGCCGCCCCCACGGGTACCAGTCGCCGTTCATCTCGTGCGCGATGCTGACGGCGATGGGCAGGTCGAGCCTGGCCACGGCCTTGGCCACGCCCCGGACGTAGTCGTCGGTCTCGCCGGCCGCGATCCCCGCCAGCGAGTGGTCGAGCGGCTCCCACGCCATGTAGGGCAGGGCCCCGGCCTCGTAGATCCGGCGGACTCCCGCGGTGTCGAAGCCGCCCCGCCAGTGGGCGTAGTACTCCAGGACGTTCGGCTGTTTGCCGATCGCGGCGGTGTAGGGGGCCAGCGCGTCCATCGAGCCGGGCACGTCGGGCAGCGCGGCGCCCAGGTACTTGCCGGCCGGCTTGAGCAGCGGGGTGACGTCGTACGGGACGCCGACCGGGACGGCCTTCGGCTTCGCCGGCGCGCTCGGGGCGCCCGACGCGTTCGGGGTGGCGGCGCCGGGGGTGGCGGCGGCGGCCGGCGCGGGCTGGGCGAGGTCCTCGGTGTCCTGCATCGCGAAGCCCGGGTCCTCGGGGCCGCAGGCGGTGACGAGCAGCAGTGCGGCCGTCAGCAGTGGGAGCGTCAGCCGACGGTACCGGCCGGCCCGTCGGGGGTGGGCGGACATGGCGATCACACAGCTTCCGTGGGGCGCGGTTGGACGAGGACCCGGCCCACGATGGTCGCGTAGAAGAGACCGGACGCGAGGACGAGGGTGAAGTTGAGCGGGCCCATCGTGAGCATCCGCCATATGCCGATGCCGACCCAGAGCACGGCCGTCCCGCCGCTCCAGACGGTCATGCCGATCCAGAACCGCCGGGTCTTGTTCTTCTTGGCCCCGCTGGAGCCGGTCGGCTGCCAGGCCATCCGGTTGCGGCGCACGATGTCCCAGATGGCGAAGACGTGCGCCCAGCCGTACATCATGCGGGCGGCCCAGGCCTCCAGCCGGTAGGGGTTGCGGTGCCAGAGCGGGAAGACGACGGTCGCGTAGAGCAGGCCGGGCAGCACCAGCATGGTGTTCTGCCAGCGGATCAGGTCGGGTCTGGCCAGCAGCAGCACGATCGGGATGAGCGGGGAGACGAGGGTGAACAGCGCGGTGTGGATGTAGTAGAAGAACCCGGACAGGTAGCAGGCCCGGGTGACCGGCCGCAGCTTGGTCTCCCAGAACTTGCGGCTGCCCAGCAGGCTCATCGACCCGGTGCACCAGCGGTACTGCTGGTTGAAGAAGCCGCCGACGTTGTCCGGGCAGACCCCGGCCGCCAGGGCGATCGGAATGTACTGCAGGTCCCAGCCGAGCCGGCGCAGGTCGAAGCCGGTGTGCACGTCCTCGGAGTGCCCGATCAGCGTGGTGCCGCCGTTCTCCTCCAGGGCGGCCCGCCGGTAGACGGCGCAACTGCCGACGCAGATCGCGCCGTTGTTGCGCTGCCGGGAGACCTGGACGGTCCGGTAGAACAGCTCCTGGACGGCGCCCGCGCCGCGCTCGATCCAGTTCTGGGTGTCCAGGATGCGGAAGAACTGAGGCGACTGGATGATGCCGAGGCGGGGGTTGGCCGCCATGTAGGGGAGCATCTCGGTCAGCAGGTCCGGCCGGGGGGCGAAGTCGGCGTCCAGGATGAGGACGTACTCGCTGTCGGAGTTGCGGAAGCCGAACTGGAGGTTCCCGGCCTTCTTGAACCAGCCCAGCTTGTTTCGGGTGCCGTAGACGAACTCGAAATCGACCGCCATCTGAGCGAGTTGCGGGCTGTTGCTGTCGTCGAGGACGTAGGGCGTGACCTCGCCCGGGTACTGGTCCCGCAGCCGGGCGACGTGGGTCCAGGTGTTGTGCAGGACCTCGATCGGCTCGCCGGCGACGGGCAGGAAGATGTCGACGGTCGGGTAGTGCTCCGGGCGCCAGTCCTTCACCAGCGCGCGGTGCGCCGCGAGGTCGAAGGTCTCGTTGAAGCCGTGCACCCAGCGGGAGATGAGGTAGTAGACGATGGTGAAGGCCAGCGGCGGGACGAAGAGGAGGAACCACGGCGTCGCGCTGAGCAGGCCGATCTCGCTGGCCACCATGCAGGCGAAGCTGATGAGGGAGAAGCAGGTGAGGATCCACAGCCGGCTGCGGGCGTAGGTGTACTTCTCGGTGTTGTCCGGCGGCTGCGGCAACAGGCCCCACTGACTGCGGGCGGCCGGGTCCCGGCGGCTGCGCCGGCGCG
Source organism: Kitasatospora sp. NPDC088351 (assembly GCF_040685575.1). Lineage (NCBI taxonomy): Bacteria > Bacillati > Actinomycetota > Actinomycetes > Kitasatosporales > Streptomycetaceae > Kitasatospora > Kitasatospora sp. NPDC088351. The sequence continues at coordinate 55,512 of NZ_JBFBIL010000003.1, forward strand.
AGACGGGTGCCCTGCGGCTGCCCGCGAGACGGGTGCCCTCGGTGACAGTCACGTGGCTCTACTCCCCCGGAAGCCGAATTGATCTGAACCTATCCCGCCCGGCAGCCGTTGTCGTACGGTCAGCGCGGGGACGGCAGGATCGTACGGGACCGGCCGTCCTTAATTCTCTCCCCCCTCTTCCGCCGGCCGTACGGAACCGATATCGAGTTCCGATCGTGACGTGGACCGGGTGCGGGCGGAGCACCTGTGTACGGTTGTCGCCCGGCGAGCGAGAACGGTTCAGAGGAAGAGTGATGAGCGTCGTGGACGGTACCGCCGGACGGCCGGCGCGAAGACTGCGGGCGGTCGCCGCGTTCTGCGCGGCCGCCGCACTGCTGGTCGGCTGCGGTGGCGGGTTCGGGGCCTCGACGCGACCGCCGGGCGGCGAGGAGTCACCCGAAGCGGGGCGGCCGTCCGCGCAGGGGCTGTGCTCGTCCGCGCAGAACCCCTTCCCCAAGCTGCCGGTCGACGGTGGGACGAAGATCCTCGAACCGAACCCGTGGAACACCGCCGGCACCGTCTGCCTGGACGCCTCCGGGGGCACCGGCTTCACGGTGACCCAGGTGCGCGACTTCGTCCCGCACAACCCGCTGGCCCCGGGCGCCTACCCCAACATCTCCACCGCCCCCGGCGCGAGTGGACTGCCCGTCCCGGTCAGCGCGCTGGGCGACGCGACCGCCGACTGGGACGCCAACGGCCGGGTGAGCGGCTCCTTCAACCTCTCCTTCGACCTCTGGTACGGCTCCAGCCCGGACAACTGCCTGCCGGGGGAGAGTGCCGAGGTGATGATCTGGCTGGACGCCACCGACAACGTCAAGCCGGCCGGGGCCAAGGTGACGGACGCCCAGACCGTCGGGGACGCCGCCTACAACGTGTTCCAGGCGCCGATCACCGGCCCGCACAGCGTGATCAGTTACGTGCGCACAGCGCCGACCCACACCACGCGCGGCCTCAACCTGCGGCTGTTCACCGCCGACGCCATGGCGCGCGGATACGTCCCGAAGGAGTCCTACCTGTGCCGGGTGCAGGCGGGCTTCGAGGTCTGGAGCGGCGGCACCGGCCTGCGCAGCGAGTCGTTCGCGTTCCACAACCGGGTCGGCCTGCCGGCCGGCGAGATCCCGGCCGGTGCGCCCGGGATCTGCCTGCGGCACGGCGGCGGCGGGATCGCGGGCACCCCGGTGACCGTCGGGTCCTGCGGGGATCAGGCCGTCTCGACCAACTGGACGGTGGGGAACGACGGTTCGGTGCGCGGGGGAGCGGCCTGTCTGGCGCCGGCCGAACGCGGAGGCGTGATACTGGCCGAGTGCACCGGCGGGTCCGCGCAGCGCTGGGTGGCGGGGGCGGGTCAGCGCCTGCTGCACCAGGAGTCGGGGCTGTGCCTGGCGACCGCCGGGGGCGTCCTCGCGGACGGTACGCCGGCCGTCCTCAAACCGTGTGCCGACGTGGTCTCGCAGCGCTGGCGGCTTCCGTACAACGGGCTTGCGTAGGGCGGACGTCGGGTCGGCCCGGGGGAAGCCGCAACGTTTCGTCCGCGCACCCCCCATGGGCGTGGCGGGGCGGATGCCCTAGCATTCCCCACCATGAGCGATCGACCGGTACCGAGTGGCGAGCCGGGCCAGCCCGCCGGGACGCCACCGCAGCAGGCACCGGCCGGAGGGGCCCAGGCCCCCGGTCTGCCGCCGCAGCCTCCGGGCGGTGCCTTCGGGCCCGTCGCCGGGTTCGGTCCGCCGCCCGGCGTACCCCGGCAGCAGCCCCAGCCGGTGACGCCCCGTCCGGTATCCCAGCCGGTCCCGCTGGTACCGCAGCCGGGCCAGTCGGGGGCGGTTCAGTCCGGCCCCGTCCCGCCCGGGGCGGTGGTCCCGCAGCCGGTCCAGCCCGGCCCGCAGTGGCAGCAGCAGGCAGGTTTCCCGCAGCCGCAGTCCTTCGGTGGCACACCGGACTGGGCGGCCCTGGCGGAGCGGAACGAGAAGGACGCCAAGCGCCGCCGCCGGCTCCAGCTGATCGGCGCGCTGACGGCCGTCGTGGTCGTCGCCGCGGCCGGTGCGGGCTTCCTGTTCTTCAAGCACGGTTCCGACGACAACGGCAAGCCGACGGCCTCGGGACCGAGCATCGGCGCGGTGAGCGCGTCCGCCTCCGGGTCGGCCGGTCCGGTGTCGTCGGCGAGCGCCCCTCCGGCCAAGGGCATCGACAGCCCGCCGACCGTCGGCAGCCTTCCGGCGAAGAAGGGCACGGCCGCACTGAACCTGGGCGCCGAGGCCAAGCAGGGGACGATGCCCGGCTTCTCCGGGCAGGTCCTCAAGCTGCCCAGCGGCCAGGACTCCTTCGCCCAGACCTCCTCCCAGGTCGTCGACGTGAACAAGAGCTTCACCGTCTCCGCCCGGGTGCTGGTCGACCTGCCGAACGGCAACCGCAGCGCGGTCAGCCAGGGCGACGGCCAGTACTACTCGTACTCGCTGGGCCGGGCGAACAACAACGGGCGCGACCTCTGGTACTTCAAGGTCCAGGTGCCCGGCGGCGGTTCCGCGGTGGCCTGGTCCAAGGGCGACGCGACGGTCAATCAGTGGGTCCTGCTGACCGGGGTGTACGACGACCCGTCCGGCCAGATCACCCTGTACGTCAACGGTGCCCCGCAGTCCTCCGCCAAGTCGCCCGGCGTGCCGCCGAGCGGCGCCAACACGCTGCAGATCGGGCGGCTCAGCTCCAACTCGCAGTGGAGCGACCCCTGGCACGGCGCCGTCGCCGACATCCAGACCTGGGACCAGGTGCTGCCCGAGGCCGACATCGTCAAGATCGTCGCCGGCCCGAGCTCGCCGCCGGCCACCCCGCCGACGGCCTCCTGGCTCACTGGCTGAGCCGCCGCCCGGCCCCCGTCTCCGGCCGGGTCGAGCGGCCCCGAGAACGTCCCGCGGTCGCCCCGCGCCACCGCCCCGGTGGTGCGGGCGGCGGCTGCCGCGCGCCCCGGAACACATCGTGCCCCCGGGCGCGGACCGGACGCGAAGCCCGAGATGAGGAGCAGTACTGATGAGCGCGGACGGCCGCTGGATCCGGCCCGAGTCCACCCGGCGGCCCGTACTGGCCCCCGCCGGGGCCCGGCCGGCCGGTGGCGCCGGCCCCGGTGACCGCGGGCGCGGGACCGTGATGCCGGCGCAGCCGTACCCGGCCGACCGCAGGCGCCGCAAGCCCGCCGCGGCCCGGGTGCCGCACCCGCCCCGGCCGGGGCTACGGGCCGACTGGCTGCCGCTGCTGGCGGTCCTGCTGGTCCAGGGCGCGCTGTCGTACCACCTGATCCGCAGCAACACCGCCTTCATCGACGAGGGCACCTACATCTACTCCGGCTACCAGGAGATCGCGAACCTGCGCCACGGCACCCCGGTGGCGACGTACGAGACCTTCTTCTCCGGATCCCCGCTGATCTACCCCGTGGTCGTGGCGCTGGCCGACATGGCCGGCGGGCTGACCGGCACCCGGCTGCTGAGCCTGGCCTTCATGCTCTCCGCCACCGTGGCCGTCCACCTGGCCACCCGGCGGCTGTACGGCTCGCCGGCGGCCTTCTGCGCGGCGGCGGCCTTCGCCGCGCTCGGGCCCACCCAGTTCCTGGGCGGGCTGGCCACCTACGACGCGATGGCGCTGGCGCTGCTCGCCTGGGCCGGGTACCTCGCGGTGCGCTCGGCCACCGGCGGCGGATACCCCAGCCTGGTGTCCTCCGGCCTGCTGCTGGCCCTGGCCGGCTGCACCAAGTACGCGGCGCTGCTCTGGGTCCCGGTGGTGGTCGGTACGGCGGTGCTGGCCGGGGCGGGCGGCTCGCTGCGCGCCTGGGCACGGTGGCGGCGCGGTGTGCTGGTCCTGCTCGCCTTCGTGGCGGCGGTGGGCGCGGCGGCCCTGCTGGCCGGCGAGCGCTACATCAGCGGCTTCAACCACACCACGCTCAAGCGCGCCCCAGGCCACGACGCCTACTCGTACGTGGCCGGGGAAGCGGCCCGCTGGGTCGGCGCGCTGCTGGTGGTGGCGCTGATCGGAGTGGTGGCACAACTGGTGGTCGCGCGGCGGCGCGGCGGCGACGACGCGTGGCCGGGGTTCTGGCTGGCGGCGTTGCTGCTGGTCGCGGGGCTGCTCGCGCCGGTGAACCAGATCCGCATCCACACCTGGCTGTCGCTGCAGAAGCACGTCGACTTCGGAGCCTGGTTCGCCTGCATCGTGGCGGGCGCGGTCCTGGCCCGTACGGTCCTGTGGCTGAAGCGGCGGTTCCACCTCACGGCGGGGATCGCGGCCGCGGCCCTGGTGGTCGGCCCGCTCGCCTGGGAGGGCGCGGCCCAGGGCCGGGAGATGTTCGGCGAGTGGTCGAACTCGAAGTCCTTCGTCGCCACGCTGGAGCCGTACATCGTCAAGGGCGACGACCGGTACCTGGTCGAGAACTACAACGTTCCCGCGTACTACCTGCGCGAGCAGAGCACCTGGCAGCAGTGGCACGACCTGGTGGCGGTGTTCCGCCGGGATCCGGCCACCGGCCGGCAGCAGTCCGGGGTGCCCGCCATCCAGGCCGGCATCGAGGCGCACGAGTGGAAGGTGGTGGTGCTGGACTTCACCCAGACCGCCGCCACGGACAAGGCGATCCAGCCCACGCTGAAGGCCGCCGGATACCGGGTGGCCGCCGTGGTGAAGAGCGGAGAGCACGGGCAGTACACCATCTACGTGGCGCCGGGATACGACAAGCGGTGACCGGTGCCCGCAGGGTGCGTCCCGGGGCCGCTCAGAACGCCAGGCTGTACACCATCAGGTCCATGCCCGGGTACGGGGACCAGTCGCGGCCCGGGGTGCGGTGGAAGCCGACGCGTTCGTAGATCCGGTGGGCGGCCTTCATCTCGGGGCGGGTGGAGAAGGCCATGCCGGCCAGGCCCAGCTCGCGGCTGCGGGCGATGGCGGCCCGGACCAGGCTCTCGCCGACGCCCCGGCCGCGGGCCGCGGCGGCGGTCGCGAGCATCCGGATCTCGCCCTCGTGCGGGGCGGCTATGTCGGCCCACTCGGTGCCGCCGACCGCGAAGGTCACGGAGCCGAGGACCCGTCCCTCGGCCGCGTCGACCGCGACGAGGAGCTCGGCCTCCCGGGCCCGACGGGCGGTGTCGCGCAGGAGGTCGACGTACCGGCTTTCGGGCGAGGTGTAGCCGTCGCCGACGAAGGCCTCGACGGTGATGCGGCCGGCGTCTTCGAGGTCCTCTTCGCGGGCCGGGCGGATGACGATGTCCATCCGGCCAGTGTGCCGGAGCCCGCCGGAGCGGAGCGGTGCGGGGTCGGCGGGCCGCCGGGGAGGCCGGCGGCGCCGGGGGAGAGGTCGGTGGCGGGACCGGTGGCGGGGTCGGCGGAGGGGCGCAGGGAGGCGGCCGGCATGGTGCCGTACAGCCGGTCGGGCCCTGCCGGGTCGGCGGGGTAGCCGCCGGGGCGGTGCCAGTTGTCGCGGCCGGTGCCGTTGCGGGTGAGGTCCCGCCCGATCAGGGTGCCGAGCAGGCCGAACCCGCCGACGGCACCGACCAGGGCGAGGGCGCTCGCGAGCGTGTCGGAGTCCATGGCTCCACTCTCGCCGCGTCCCCGGGTGGCCGCGAGTGGCAGGAACGCCCCATCCCGTCGAAATCCTGCCACCCAGGCCCTTCCCCGCGGCCCCCTCGCGGGGGCATTCTGGGCGGCATGCTGAAGAACGTGGTCGCCGTGGTGCTGGAGGAGCTGCACCCGTTCGAGCTCGGGGTGGCCTGCGAGGTCTTCGGCCTGGACCGCAGCGACGACGGTCTGCCTGCGTACGACTTCGCCATCGCGGGCGCCCGCCCCGGTCCGCACCGCACGCACGCCGGCTTCTCGGTCGACGTGCCGCACGGTCCGGAGCGCCTCGCCGGGGCCGACCTGGTGATCGTCACCGCGACCGGGGTGCGGCCGCGGTACCCGGAGCCGCTGGTGGACGCCGTCCGGGCGGCCGTCGAGGGCGGCGCCCGGACGCTCTCCATCTGCAGCGGCGCCTTCGTGCTCGGCGCCGCCGGGCTGCTGGACGGCCGCCGCTCCACCACGCACTGGCGGCACACCGAGGAGCTGGCCCGGCGCTTCCCGCGTACCCGGGTCGAGCCGGACGTGCTCTACGTGGACGACGACCCGGTGATCACCTCGGCCGGGACGGCGGCCGGCATCGACGCCTGCCTGCACCTGGTCCGCCGACTCCAGGGCGCCGAGGTGGCCCGGGGGATCGCCCGCCGGATGGTGGTGGCGCCGCACCGGGAGGGCGGGCAGGCGCAGTTCGTGTCCCGGCCGCTGCCCGGGGGCGACGGCGACTCGCTGGCCCCGCTGCTCGACTGGATGCGCCACCACCTGGACCAGGAGTCCACCGTGGAGCAGTTGGCCGCCCGGGCGCACATGTCGCCGCGCACCTTCGCCCGTCGCTTCCAGCAGGAGACCGGGACCACCCCGCACCGCTGGCTGGTCGGGCAGCGGCTGCTGCTCGCCCAGCGGCTGCTGGAGTCCACCGCCGAGCCGGTCGACGCGATCGCGGCCCGCTGCGGCTTCGGCAACGCGGCCACCCTGCGGCACCACTTCGGGCGCCGGCTGGGGACGACCCCGCTGGCCTACCGCCGCTGTTTCGCCGAACCGGTCGGCCGCTGACCGGCCGTCACCCCTCACCGCCCAGGTGCCCGGTGTCGTTCCAGTGCGCCGGCCGCAGCCGTCCGCCCTCGGCGCGCCAGAGGCTGGTGGAGCAGTTGCGCACCGGCTCCAGCGCGGTCAACTGCGCCTCCGTCAGCCGGTCCAGCGCGAAGCGGAGCATCAGCACCGGGCAGTCGTGCGCGACCACCAGGACCGGCCGTCCGGCCTCCTCCTCGCACAGGTCGCGCAGCAGACTGCGCATCCGCAGCGCCACGTCCGCCCAGGACTCGCCGCCGGGCGGGCGGTAGTACAGCTCGCCCATCTTGCGGCGTCTGGCCGCCTCCGCCGGGTACGTGGTCTCGATCGCCGTCTTGGGCAGCATCTCCAGCACGCCCAGCTCGCGGTCGCGCAGCCGCTCGTCGTAGCGGACGGCGAGCGAGACCGGCACCGCGCCGAGCCCGGCGGCCTGGGCGAGCGCGATCCGGGCGGTCTCGGCGGTGCGCACGTACGGGGAACACCAGACGCTGCGCGGGCGGTCGGCGCTGGGCAGCCCGGCCCACCAGCGGCCGAGCGCCTGGGCCTGCTGCTGGCCCTGCATCGAGAGCGGGATGTCCGCGTCCCGGCAGCTGATCGGCACGCTCAACGCGCCCACCGCCTCGGCCAGCTGGAACTCCACGTTGGCGGTGGACTCGCCGTGCCGGGTGGCGATCAGCACGGACGGCAGCCGGGTGACCGCGGCCGGTGCGGTGCCCGGTGCGCCGTGGGCGGGGTAGGTGCCGTGGACACCGTGCGGTGTACCGGGAGGGTAGGTGGACTGGTGCTGACCGTTGAGGGTGGTGCCGAGTTCTGCCATCGCCGCTGCTCCCCGTGGGTCGATCAGTTGCCGGCCGGTCGCCGGTCCGGTCTGGTGGTGCCCGGTCTGCACGGCCGTTCATACATATGATCGCGCCGCCTTCTCCAGTGTTCACGGAGAAGACGGCGCGATCACAGGGCGCGCGTGGGGCGTATCAGTGCGCTGCCACGGGCTCCGGCGCCTTCTTCAGCTCTTCGTCGCCGGTTTCGGCGCCGTAGTCGGCCGGGTGGGTCTCGTCGGGGCCCTCGGGCGCCTTGAGCGCCCGCAGCGCCAGCGTGAGCACCACCGAGACCAGCAGGTTGAGCACGAAGGCGGTCAGGCCGATGTAGCCCAGCTCGCCGATGCCCGGGATCCCGGCCGCGTTGCCGCCGAAGTGCTTGGCGGCCGGGCCGGCGATGCCGTAGGCCTGCCAGGTGCCGTAGACCATGCCGGCCGCCCAGCCGGCGAACAGCGCCCAGTGGTGGAACCAGCGGGTGAACAGGCCGCCGACGATCGACACGAAGGTCTGCAGGATCCACAGGCCGCCGAGCAGTTGGAGGTTGATCGCCGCCTGCTTGTCCATGGTGAGCACGAAGACCAGCGCGCCGACCTTCACCAGCAGCGAGGCGGTCTTGGCGACCCTGGTCTCGTCGGCGGGGGTGGCGGCGGGCCTCAGGTACTCCTTGTAGACGTTGCGGGTGAACAGGTTGGCCGCCGCGATCGACATGATGGCGGCCGGCACCAGCGCGCCGATGCCGATCGCCGCGAAGGCGACGCCGGTGAACCAGTCCGGGAACATGTCCTCGAACAGCTGCGGTACGGAGAGCTGGGCGTTGTAGCCCTTGACGCCCTTGCCGACGCCGGCCGCGATCGCCATGAAGCCCAGCAGTGCCAGCAGGCCCAGCATCAGCGAGTACGCGGGCATGATCGCCATGTTGCGGCGCACGGTGTTGCGGGACCTGGAGGCGAGCACGCCGGTCACCGAGTGCGGGTACATGAACAGCGCCATCGCCGAGCCGAGCGCCAGCGTGGCGTACGTCCACTGCTTGTTCCCGGGCACCGTCAGCGAGCCGGCCGACCCGGAGGCGGCGAACTTCTCGCCCGCCGCGTCGAAGATGTGCCCGTAGCCGCCGAGCCGCAGCGGGATGTAGATCACCGCGACGATGATCACGAGGTAGATCAGGGTGTCCTTGACGAAGGCGATCAGCGCCGGCGCCCGCAGTCCGGAGGAGTAGGTGTACGCGGCCAGCACGCCGAAGGCGAGGAACAGCGGCAGGTCCTTGACGAACCAGTTGGCGTTCTCGCCGCCGCCGACGCCCAGGACGTCCAGCACCGCCTGGATGCCGACCAGTTGCAGGGCGATGTACGGCATGGTGGCGAGGATGCCGGTCAGCGCGACCACCAGGGAGAGCGGCCGGGAGCCGTACCGCCCGCGCACGAAGTCCGCCGGGGTGACGTAGCCGTGCACCCGGGAGACCGACCAGAGCCGGGGCAGGAAGAGGAAGACCAGCGGGTAGGCGACGATCGTGTAGGGCACCGCGAAGAAGCCCGCCGCGCCGGTCGCGTACACCGCGGCCGGGACGGCGACGAAGGTGTACGCGGTGTAGAGGTCGCCGCCGAGCAGGAACCAGGTGACCCAGGTGCCGAAGCTGCGGCCGCCCAGGCCCCACTCGTCCAGGTGCAGGGCGTTGTCGGCCCGGCGCCAGCGCGAGGCGAGGAAGCCCATCACGGTGACCAGGACGAAGAAGAGGACGAAGACGGTCAGGGCGGGTACGTTGACGCCGTTCATCGCGCGTCACCCGCCTTCCGGGCGGCCTTCCTGGCCTTCTCGTCCCGGTCGACCAGCAGATAGGCGGCCACGGTGAAGACGGCCGAGACGGGCACCCAGAGCAGCTGGTACCAGTAGAAGAAGGGCACCCCGCCGACCGCGGGGCCGGTCTTGTCGTACGAGGACACCCAGAGCATCGCGACGATCGGTACGAGCAGGGCGAGTCCGGCCAGCACCCGCTCCGGGGTCACCGCCGGGACGGGTTCGGGTGGCTCGGGCATGACAGGTTCGGTGGCATCGAGGTCTGACGACATGGTTCGGCTCCGCTTCGGAGGGCTCACCCCGTCGGCGCCGCAGCCCGGAGGGTCGCACACCCCCACGAGCCCGCCGAGCAGCACCACTGGTGATCGGCAGTCAGTACGGCTGCGCAATCTAGGGCATGGTGTGACCCGTGTCATGGAAATGGCGGAATTTCACGCCATCCGGACGAGCCCCGCGCCCCGGCCACACACCTCGCGCCTCCCGCCGTGCTTCCTGTCGTGCTTCCTGCCGGGCCGACGCAACGGGCACCGGTACGCACGCCGTGTGCGCCGGTGCCCGGGAGCAGGAAGGGGGAGTGCCGCGGTTACTCCGGCCGCTTGAGCCGGGTGATGAACTTGTACCGGTCGCCGCGGTAGATCGAGCGGACCCACTCCACCGGGTCCCCTTCCGCGTCGAAGGAGTGCCGGGAGAGCTGGAGCATCGGCAGGCCGAGGTCGGAGCCGAGCAGCCCGGCCTCGCGCGGGGTGGCCAGGGTGGTCTCGATGGTCTCCTCGGCCTCGGCCACGGTGACCCCGTACACCTCGCGCAGGGCCGTGTACAGGGAGTTGTGCTTGGCCAGGTTGCGGCGCAGGGCGGGGAAGCGCTTGGCGGACAGGTGGGCGACCTCGATGGCCATCGGGTCGCCGTTGGCCAGCCGCAGCCGTTCGATCCGCAGCACCCGGCCGCCGGGCTTGATGTCCAGCAGCGGGGCCAGCCGGTCGTCGGCGGTGATGTAGCCGATCTCGATCAGCCGGGAGGTCGGCTCCAGGCCCTGGGCCCGCATGTCCTCCGTGTAGGAGGTGAGCTGGAGCGCCTGGGCCACCTTGGGCTTGGCGACGAAGGTGCCCTTGCCCTGGATGCGCTCCAGCCGGCCCTCGACCACCAGCTCCTGGAGCGCCTGCCGGACGGTGGTGCGCGAGGTGTCGAACTGCGCCGCCAGCGCCCGTTCGGGCGGAACGGGGGTACCGGCGGGCTGGGTCTCGGTGAGCTGGAGCAGATGGCGCTTGAGTCCGTAGTACTTCGGCACCCGCGCGGTCGGGTCGGTGCCGGCCAGCGTCGGGAGGCTCTTCGCCTGGGGGTCGTTGACCTGGGCCGTGCTGCCCCCGTCGCTGCTCATCGGACCTGTCTCCCGCTTCTCGCGCGGCCTTTGGCGGCGCAGCCATATCGTTAACGGCTCACATCGTTGCATGTATGGCTACGGAACGAATACCTCATCACGCGATGAACGATGTGCGGTGTCGGCTTGATAACGGGTGGTCCGGATTGGTCCAACAGCCGTTGACAGGCCCATTGGTCTAGGCCAAGCTCCAGGCATCTGGTCTACACCACTAGGCCGGTAACTATGAATCCCCCCACCCGTTCGCTGGGGTCCGCGGCACCTTTCCTCCCGCTTTACGTGGGCTTGCCGCTGCCACCCGACGGGGGTAACTCAGGCATCCCTCAGGAGGATGGCGTGAAGCGTCAGCTCATCGCGGCAGTCGGCGTCGCAGCTATGGTTGTCGGCCTGGCGGCCTGCAGCTCGGACGGCAAGAAGGAGGAGGGCGGCAACAGCGGCTCCTCTTCCGCTGCGGCCGGCGGCAAGAACTACAGTGGCAAGACGCTCAAGGTGTGGCTGATGTCCGGCTCGGCCCCCAAGGGCTGGGACGAGGCCGTGAAGACCGAGTTCGAGACCACCTACCCGGGCTCCAAGGTCGAGTACCAGATCCAGGAGTGGACCGGCATTGGCCCCAAGGTCACCGCCGCGCTCTCCGAGGGCTCCGTCGACGTGCTCGAGGTCGGCAACACCCAGACCGCGGGCTACGCCGCCACCGGTGGTCTCCTGGACATCACCAAGGACAAGGACGCCCTGGGCGGCGCCGACTGGAACGCCAACCAGAGCGAGTCCGCGATCCTGGACGGCAAGCAGTACGCCGCCCCGTGGTTCGTCACCAACCGTGTCGTCGCCTACAACAAGGACCTGTGGGCGAAGGCAGGCCTGACCGACACCCCGAAGACCCTGGACGAGTTCTACACCGACCTGGAGAAGCTGAAGGCGACGGCCGGCGTCACCGACCCGATCTACATGCCGGGCCAGGAGTGGTACACCTACTTCGGCCTCCTCACCAGCGAGGGCGGCAAGCTGGCGAAGAAGGACGGCGACAAGTGGGCCGGCGGCCTGTCGTCCCCCGAGGCGCAGAAGGCCTTCGAGACCTACAAGAAGCTGCAGAGCTACTCGGTCACCGGCCCCAAGGACGGTGACGAGGCCAAGCCGCAGCAGAAGGACGTCTTCGCCAAGGGCGACATCGGCGCGATCATCGGTCTCGGCTGGGAGGTCCCGACCGAGAAGGAGATGCCGAAGGAGAAGATCGGCTTCTTCCCGCTCCCGGGCAAGACGGCCGACAAGGCCTCCGGCGTGTTCCTCGGCGGCTCGAACCTGGCCATCGCCCAGGCGAGCAAGAACAGCGACATGGCGAAGGACTTCCTGAAGATCGCCCTGAACGACAAGAACGAGGGCACCGTCGCGGCCTCGGGCAACATCCCGAACAAGAAGTCGCTGGACGACAAGGTGGTCGGCGACTTCGCCGCCGCCGCCAAGGTCGCCGCCTCCTCCGGTGGGATCACCCCGACCACGCCGAACTGGGCGAGCGTCGAGAACAACCCGAACCCGATCAAGGAGTTCCTGACCGGCGCCCTGACCGGTGACTACGCCGCCGCCGCCAAGAAGGCCGACGACGAGATCGCCAAGCGTCTGAACGCCAAGCAGTAGTAGTCGAGCGGCGTCGCTCACCGGCTCCCGGCGGGGGGCCGGTGGGCGGCGCCTGTCCGTCGTGGTCAGGTTGTCAGGAAGAGAGAACGATGGCTGTGCATTCGGAGCGGGTGCAGACACAGTCCCCGGACACAGGGAAGGCTGCTGTGGCCAGTATTGAGACGAGCGCCGCCGGCGGCGGCGTCAAGGGCACCCCGAAGAAGAGCACCAGATCGGCGGGCGGCCCGGGCCTGGGCACGCGGCTCGCGCCGTACCTGCTGCTGTTGCCGGCCACCGTGGTCACCCTGGGCCTGCTGGGCTGGCCCCTGCTGAAGACCGTCCTGGTGTCGTTCCAGAACCTGAACGCGCGCCAGCTGGTCCAGCACCTGACCGAGTGGAACGGCTTCGAGAACTACACCGAGCAGCTGACCAACGCCGAGTTCTGGGCGGTCACCGGCCGGACGGTCGCCTTCACCCTGATCAACGTGCTGCTGATCATGGTCGGCGGCTCGCTGGTCGGCCTGCTGCTCAACCGGCTCGGCAAGAAGATGCGGCTGCTGCTCTCGATCGGCCTGCTCCTCGCCTGGGCCATGCCGGTGGTCGCCGCGACCACGGTCTACACCTGGCTGTTCGACATCCGGTTCGGTGTCGTCAACTGGTTCCTGGACCGGCTGGGCTGGCACTCGATGGCCGACTACAACTGGACCGGCACCCAGTACTCCACCTTCTTCGTGATCATCCTGCTGATCGTCTGGGGCTCGATCCCCTTCGTGGCGTTCAACATGTACGCAGGTCTGACCACCATCCCGAAGGAGCTCTACGAGGCCGCCCGGATGGACGGCGCCGGCGCCGGCAAGATCTTCACCTCGGTGATCTTCCCCAGCCTGAAGCCGTTCTTCCTGGCCACGACCTTCCTTGAGGTCATCTGGGTCTTCAAGGCCTTCACCCAGGTCTACGCCATCAAGGCGGGCGGCCCCGACTCGTCCACCCGGACCCTGCCCGTCCACGCCTTCCTGGAAGGCACCGGCGCCCAGCACTACGGCACCGGTGCCGCGATCGCGGTGCTCACCATCCTGATGCTGGGTGTCCTGATGGCGTACTACTTCCGCATCATTCTCAAGCAGGAGGACGAGCTGTGAGGCGCTCGCTCATCGGACGTACCTGGCCGAACGTGATCGCGGTCGTCCTCTTCGTCTTCTTCATCTTCCCCGTCTACTGGATGGTCATCACGGCCTTCAAGCAGCAGAAGGACATCGTCAGCCGGACGCCTGTCTTCCTGCCGCTGGACGCGACCCTCGACCACTTCAAGACGGCGGTCAACGCGCCCAAGTTCTGGGAGTACGTCACCAACAGCTTCACCGTCACGGTCGTCGCGGTGCTGATCTCGCTGGTGATCGCCACCCTGGCGTCCTTCGCCATCGCCCGGATGAAGTTCCGCGGCCGCAAGACCTTCGTCCTGGTCGTGATGGCGGCGCAGATGGCGCCGTGGGAGGTCATGACCATCGCGGTCTACCTGATCTCCCGTGACAACGAGATGCTGAACAGCCTCGTCCCGCTGACCGCCTTCTACATGATGATGGTCCTGCCCTTCACCATCTGGACGCTGCGCAGCTTCATCGCCGCCGTCCCGAAGGAGCTGGAGGAGTCCGCGATGGTGGACGGCTGCACCCGCACCCAGGCCTTCATGAAGGTGATCTTCCCGCTGCTGGCCCCGGGCCTGATGTCGACCTCGCTGTTCGGCTTCATCACCGCGTGGAACGAGTTCCCCCTGGTCCTGATCCTCAACAAGACCGACGGGCAGACCCTGCCGCTCTGGCTCTCCTCGTTCCAGACCAACTTCGGCACCGACTGGGGCGCGACCATGGCGGCCTCGACGCTGTTCGCCCTCCCGGTGCTGATCCTCTTCGTATTCCTCCAGCGCAAGGCCGTCGGCGGCTTGACCGACGGTGCAGTGAAGGGCTGACGCGACGTGAGCATCCTTGTCCCCACCCTGCCGGGCAGCGACCAGCTGCACCGCGACGCGCTGACGGTTCTCCAGCCCGGCTTCGTCGGCACCGAACCGCCGGAGTGGATCCGCCGCCACCTGGCGGCCGGCCTCGGCTCGGTCGCGCTGTTCGACCGCAACGTCGTCGACCTCCAGCAGCTCTCCGCGCTCACCAAGGCGCTGCGCGAGGAGAACCCGGACCTCCTGATCGCGATCGACGAGGAGAGCGGCGACGTCACCCGCCTGGAGGCGGGCTCCGGTTCGTCCTGGCCGGGCAACCTCGCCCTCGGCGTGATCGACGACCCGGCGCTGACCCGGGACGTCGCCCGTGAGCTGGGCCGGGCGCTGGCCGCGGCCGGCGTCAACTACAACTGGGCGCCCACCGCGGACGTCAACTCCAACCCGCGCAACCCGGTGATCGGCGTCCGCTCCTTCGGCGCCGACCCCGAGCTCTGCGCCCGGCACACCGCCGCCTGGGTCGAGGGCCTGCAGTCGGCCGGCGTCGCCGCCTGCTCCAAGCACTTCCCCGGGCACGGCGACACCGCGGTCGACTCGCACCACGGCCTGCCCGTGATCGACGTCGACCTGGACGTGCTGCGCAGCCGCGACCTGATCCCGTTCCAGGCCGCGATCGCCGCCGGGACCAAGGCCGTGATGACGGCCCACATCATGATCCCGGCGCTGGACCCGGCGCTGCCGGCCACGCTCAGCCCCGCCGTGCTGCGCGACCTGCTGCGCGCCGCCCCGGCCGACGGCGGCCTGGGCTACCAGGGCCTGATCGTCAGCGACGCGATCGAGATGGGCGCCATCGCCGACACCTTCGGCATGGGTGAGGGCACCGTGCTGGCCCTGGCGGCCGGCGCGGACGCGATCTGCGTCGGCGGCGGTCTGGCCGACGAGGAGACCGTGCTGATGCTGCGCGACGCCATCGTGGCGGGCGTGCGGGCCGGCCGGCTCTCCGAGGAGCGGCTGGCGGACGCGGCCTCCCGGGTGCGCGCGCTCGGCAGCTGGGGCCGGATCCAGGCCCAGGGCGAGCGGCTGGAGCCCGACCTGGCGGTCGGTCTGCGGGCCGCCCGCCGGGCGCTGCGGGTCGTCCGGGCGCCGGGCCAGGAGGCCCTGCCGGTGACCGAGCGCCCGTATGTGGTCTCGTTCTCCGACGAGCCCAACATCGCCGTCGGCGCCGTGACCCCGTGGGGCGTGGCCGACATGCTGACCGACCGCTTCCCCGGCACCCGGACCCGTGAGGTCGGCCCGGCGGACGCCGCCCCGGAGCAGCTGGACGCGCTGGCCGCCGAGCTGGTGGCGGAGGCCGAGGGCCGCCGGCTGGTGCTGGCGGTCCGGGACGCCCACCGGTACGCGTGGATGTCCGCCGCGCTGTCCCGTCTGGTGGCGGCCCGGCCGGACGCCGCGGTGGTCGAGATGGGCCTGCCGCAGTCCGAGCCGGTCGGCGCGCTGTACATCGCGACCCACGGTGCCGCCCGGGTCTGTGGTCTGGCGGCCGTCGAGGTGCTCACCGGACAGTCGGGAGCGATCGGCTGAGTCCTGGTCGGGTCGGTCACCCAGAGTGCCGGCAGACCTTTTCGAGCGGGCCCGTCATGCGCATGTCGCATGGCGGGCCCGTTTCGTTAACCCCGTGTTGACCTGCGAAGTCGCCCCCTGTCGGTGTTCCCTCAAATCTGCCTTAAGTCAGCCTTAAGTTCTACTTAGGGTGACACGGCGACAACTGATCGCCACGCGGTACAACAGCTCTGCAACGTCCTTTGCGGTCTGGCCATTTGGCGTTGACACCGCTTGTGGTCTAGGCCAGGCTCCACTCCATCCGGTTCGAACTTCAACCTCACCGGATGTGGTATCAGCCCCACCCGAAGCTCTTCGCCGCCCCACCCCGGTCTCTCCCGGCGGGCGCCATCACGCTGCCGGCGGGCAACAGGCACTAGCACCCTCGGAGGATGGCGTGAAGACGCGTCAGCTCATGGCGACATTCGGGACCCTCGCACTGGCGGCCGGGCTGACGGCCTGTTCGTCTGGGGGGTCGTCGTCAGGGGACACCAAGGACGGCGCCTCGGCGGACCCGAAGGCCGCCACCGGCACGGTCACCGTCTGGCTGATGGACGATGCCCAGAAGAACTGGCCGGACCTCGTGCAGCGGGTCAACGACGAGTTCGCGGCCAAGTACCCGAACGTCACGCTGAAGCTCTCGTACCAGGGCTGGGCCGACAAGGTCGGCAAGCTGGACGCCGCGCTGGCGGCCGGCAACGCCCCCGACGTGGTGGAGCTCGGCAACACCGAGACCATGAAGTACGTCCTCTCCGGCGCGCTGGCCCCGGTCGACCGGACCACGTTCGACAACTCGGACAGCTGGATCAAGGCGCTGGCCAACACCTGTACGTACCAGGACAAGCTCTGGTGCGTGCCGTACTACGCGGGCGCCCGGGTCGCCATCTACAACTCCGCCGCCTTCCAGTCGGCGACCGGCAGCGCGGACTTCCCCAAGACCGAGGACGAGCTGCGGGCGGCGCTGGACAAGATCGCGGACAAGAACAAGGCCGACCGGACCTTCTCCCCGCTCTACCTCCCCGGCCAGTACTGGTACGCCGCGATGAGCTACGTCTCCGCGTACGGCGGCACCATCGCCAAGTTCGACAGCTCCGGCAACTGGCACGGCACCCTGCACGACGCCAAGTCCCAGCAGGGCATCAGCCACTTCGTCGACCTGGTGCGCAAGTACAACAAGGGCGACCTGTCGGTGAACGAGCAGAACCAGTTCGAGTCGATGGCCCGCGGGCACGCCGCGTCCTTCTACGGCAACGGCTACGAGGCGGCCAGCGTGACCGCGCCGGTCACCGGCGACCCGAGCCTCAAGGACGCGGTCAAGGTGGCGACCATGCCGGGCCCGGACGGCAAGCCGCTGCCGACCTTCATCGGCGGCTCGGACCTCGCCGTCACCGCCAAGTCGCCGTCGGCCGAGCTGGCCACCGACTGGATCCGGATGTTCACCAGCACCAAGTCGGAGCAGGCGCTGGCGGACAAGGACATCCTGCCGAACAACCTGACCCAGCTGAACCAGCTGAAGAGCAAGCCGGCCACCGCCGCCGCGGCCAACGCGGTGCCGGACGCCTGGTTCACCCCGCTGGCCCCGGGCTGGGGCGCGGTCGAGAAGCAGAAGATCCTGCCGGAGATGCTGAACGCGATCATCAAGGGCAAGTCGGTGGACCAGGCCACCAAGGAGGCCGACGCCGCGATCGACCAGCTGATCAACAAGCCGTCCTGACCGGCGGTCGTACGTCCGGGGGCCCCTGCCGCGTGGGCGGGAGGGGCTCTCGAATGTGCTCCACGGGGGTGGCCCCCGTAGGATTGCCACAGGAATCACCGCAGCGAGTGTGCGGACTCGCCGCCGTAGAGGTCCCCACCGGGCATCCCCGTCCGGGTGGGGTCGAACCATCTCATCGGAGGCACATCCAGATGTCCGACACGCAGACTGTTTCCGTCCCCGGCCGGATCATGGCGGCGGAGATGGCCGAGCAGCCGGCCGTCCTCCAGCGCATCCTCGACGAGGGCGCCCCGAAGATCCGCGAGATCGCGGCCCAGATCTCCGCCCGCAACCCGCGCTTCGTCCTGCTCACCGCGCGCGGCACGTCCGACAACGCGGCGCTCTACGCCAAGTACCTGATCGAGATCCTGCTCGGCAAGCCGGCCGGTCTGACCTCGATGTCGACCACCACCGCGTACGGCGCCAAGCCGGACCTCACCGACGTGCTGGTCATCACCGTCAGCCAGTCCGGCGGTTCGCCGGACCTGGTGGCCTCCACCAAGGCGGCCCGCGAGGCCGGTGCCATCACCCTGGCGGTCACCAACAACGCCGACTCGCCGCTGGCCGAGGTCTCCGAGTTCCACATCGACGTGCTGGCCGGCCCGGAGAAGGCCCTGCCCGCCACCAAGACCTACACCGCCGAGCTGCTGGCGCTCTACCTGCTGGTGGAGGGCCTGCGCGGTGGCGACGGCGCGGCCGCCAAGGAGCTGCCGGCCCTGGCCGCCGGCATCCTGGCCCGCCAGTCCGAGGTGAAGGCCCTGGCCGAGCGCTACCGCTTCGCCCAGCGCCTGGTCATCACCTCGCGCGGCTACGGCTACCCGACCGCCCGTGAGGCGGCGCTGAAGCTGATGGAGACCACCTACATCCCGGCCTCCCCGTTCTCCGGCGCCGACCTGCTGCACGGCCCGCTGGCCATGGTCGACAACGTCTCCCCGGTCATCGCGATCGTTCCGGACGGCAAGGGCGGCGAGGCCCTGCAGCCGGTGCTGGACCGCCTGCGCGGCCGCGGTGCGGACCTGGTGGTCATCGGCCAGCAGTCGCAGGTGGACGCCGCCTCGGCGGGCTTCGCGCTGCCGGCCGGTGTGCCCGAGGAGGTCCAGACGATCCTGGAGATCCTGCCGCTCCAGCAGCTGGCCTACGAGGTCACCATCGCCCGCGGCCAGGACCCGGACGCCCCGCGCGCCCTGGCCAAGGTCACCGAGACCCACTGACGCCGGGCCGGCGCCCGCGCCGGAAGACGCCGAACCCCCGTCCACAGGCTGTGGACGGGGGTTCGGCTCTGAGCGGCGGAACATGGTTCGAAGGAGCGGGCGGACCCGCGGGAGCACCACCGGAAAGCACTACGGGCCACGGCGCCGACACGGGACCCTCAACCCATGCGGCACCGCAGCCCGGAGCTGTCGTCGGGCGCCGGTGACGATCGAGAACTGTGCGGGGTCCTCGCTCGGCGGCGTCCGACCGAGGAGCGGCCTCGCGCGGTCAGGGCAGTTGCGCGGTGGGCCTCTCCTTGGTGCCCTTTCATTGTGGACTAGACCAATCTGGCTTGTCCAGGCCTCGCCGAAAATTGGTCTGGACAACTCCTCCGGCGGGCCGGTCCCCGCCCGCCGCCGGCCCGCCGCCCGGTGCTGGCGCGCCCACCCGCCCGGGCTGGAGCTACCCTCGCCATGTGCCCTCGCTGAACGAACTCGTCCGCCGCCACACCACCCTGACCGGTGCCGATGTGGAGTGGCTCCACATGCTGGTCTCGGAGTGGCAGCTGCTCTCCGACCTCTCCTTCGCCGACCTGGTCCTGTGGATCCCGACCTGGGACGGCATCCGCTACGTCTCGGTGGCCCAGATGCGGCCCAACACCGGCCCCACCTCCTACCAGGACGACATGGTCGGCCACCTCGTCCCGCGCGGCCGCCGGCCGCTGCTGGACGCCGCCTTCGACGAGGGGCGGATCGTGCGCGAGGGCGACCCGGAGTGGCGCGAGGAGGTGCCGGTCCGGGTCGAGTCCATCCCGGTCCGCCGCGAGGGCAAGGTGCTCGGGGTGATCGCCCGGAACACCAACCTGCTGACCGTCCGCACCCCCAGCCGGCTCGAGCTCACCTATCTGCAGAGCGCCTCCGACCTGGCCCAGATGATCGCCGCCGGAACCTTCCCGTACCACGGTGTCGAGCAGGCCGACATGGACGCCGCCCCCCGCGTCGGCGACGGTCTGATCAGGCTGGACGCCGACGGCATCGTCACCTACGCCAGCCCCAACGCGCTCTCCGCCTACCACCGCCTCGGCCTCACCACCGACCTGGTCGGCAGCCACCTGGGCCGCGCCACCGCCGAACTGGCCCCGCCGTCGCGGGCGGCCGTGCACGAGGCGCTGGTGAAACTGGCGAGCGGCTGGGCGCCCCGGCAGGCCGAGGTGGAGGTGCAGGGTGGTGTGGTGACCCTGCGGGCCATCCCGCTCCGGCCCAAGGGCACGCAGACCGGTTCGCTGGTGCTCTGCCGGGACGTCACCGAGCTGCGCCGCCGCGACCGCGAGCTGATGACCAAGGACGCCACCATCCGGGAGATCCACCACCGGGTGAAGAACAACCTCCAGACCGTGGCCGCGCTGCTGCGGCTGCAGTCCCGCCGGATGGACTCGGACGCCGGCCGGGCCGCGCTGGACGAGGCGGTCCGCCGGGTGGGCTCGATCGCGATCGTGCACGAGACGCTCTCCCAGGCGCTGGACGAGCAGGTGGCCTTCGACGAGATCGCCGACCGGGTGCTGGCGATGGTGATGGAGCTGTCCCAGGACGGCCGGGTGGCGACCCGGCGCTCCGGCAGCTTCGGCATCCTCTCCGCCGAGGTGGCCACCCCGCTGTCGATGGTGCTGACCGAGCTGCTGCAGAACGCGCTGGAACACGCGTTCGGCCCGTCCGCCTCCGGCAACCTGGAGGTCAGCGCGCTGCGCGGGCGGGCGCCGGCCACCGGGATGGGCTGGTCGGACAGCTGGAACGGCGGCACCAGGCCGGAGGAGTACCTGCTGATCACCGTGCAGGACGACGGCAAGGGCATGCCGGAGGGCTTCGACCCGCAGCAGGCGGGCAATCTCGGGCTGCAGATCGTGCGCACCCTGGCCACCGGTGAGCTGGGCGGCACCTTCGACATGGTGGCCGGACCGAACGGCGGCACCAAGGTGATCCTGGAGATCCCGGTGCGCTGAAACCGGTGCGCCGAGAAGCACGGTGGGGGCGCGCGTCCGGCGAGGGCGCCGGGGCGCGTGCTCCACGATCCCCGGGTGGGATGGGCCGTCCGGGGAGCCGTACCCGGACGCGGACAGAGAAACGAGGCCCTGCCGACCGGGGGGGGTGGGTCGGCAGGGCCTCTCGACCCGTTCCGGCCGTCGGGGGGAGTCGGCCGGAACGGGGGCTCTGGGTGGTGCGGCACCGCATCGGTGCGTTGCACACGGTGAGCGCCTCAGCTCCACAATATTGCTCTAAGTGAACAGTATCAAGTGGCTGGGCGGCCCGGTGTCGCGAGACCGCGCCGAACGCGGTCCGTCGTACGGAAGGCTTCGCCAGGAGGTGCAGGGAAGCCCTTGATCATGTGTTGATCGATACTGCGGTCACTGCTGGTAATGCGGCGTGTGATCAGGCGGTGCGGGCGCGGTTGCGGGCTGCGCGGCGCTTCATCGCGCGACGCTCGTCCTCGCTCATGCCACCCCAGACGCCGGCGTCCTGGCCGGTCTCAAGAGCCCACTGCAGGCACTGTTCCATGACCGGACAGCGGCGGCACACGGCCTTGGCTTCCTCGATCTGCAGCAGAGCAGGACCGGTGTTCCCGATCGGGAAGAACAGCTCCGGGTCCTCTTCGCGGCAGACAGCGCGGTGGCGCCAGTCCATGGTCGTCCAACTCCTCCTGCCGGCGGGGCGACCCGGTCGGCATAATCGATGGCTTGTGAATGTGAACGCTTTCACGAATCCCGCAACAGCAAAAGAGACCAAAGGCCCATCGGGCCCGGGTGGTCTGTGCTGGGAGGGATTCGGCGATTCGAGGGACACCCCGCGGTCGGCCCCCGTCAGAATCTGAGGTTGCCGTCGCTGCGATGCGTCCCGATCGCCATGTAGAGGTTCGCAAACCTCAGGCCCGGATACAACCCCCTTCAGGGAGGAATTTTTGATTCTTCGGTGTCGCCTAGCTCACAGCCGGTACTTCTATGGAGTGAAGGGGGCTTGTGCGTTCGAGAAGAAGGGTAAAGCCCCCTTCTAGTCACACAATCACACGCAGTGCCCGCCGTACGCCTGTGAAACTGACGCGACTCCTGTCTCCAAGGTGGTCCCCGTCGACCTGGAACGGAGCCGGTTCCTCTGAAACCAAGGTGAAGTGCCTGACGTCGTGATAGGAGACGACATGCTTTCCGGACGGGCCGGAAGAGGTGCCGTCGCCGCTCGAAGGCCCGTACGACCGCAGGATCTGACGGACCGTTCGAGCAGTGCCGAACGCGGTCATCCGGGTGATGCCGAAGACGTCGAGGTCCGTGTCGAAGGAGGCGAGGGGTGAGGGATAGACCGGGCGGTTCCCCAGGAACGTCCACGGCGAGGTGTTGCTGACTATCGACAGCACCAGCTCCGGCACCGGCGCGCGGCCGGGGAGTTGCAGGGTGATCGGGCCTGATCTGCGCTGCTCACGCTGGGTGACGAAGTGCCGCAGGGCCTGGCCGACATAGAGCGCGTGGGTGGACCTGCGCCCCGCCCGTCGCTGCTCCTCGACCCGGCCGACCACGCCGGCGTCGAAGCCGAGGCCGGCCGTGAAGGTGAACCAGCGGTCCGGCAGTCCGTCGGTCATCGCCTTGCCCAGGCCGATCGGGCGCTCGCGGCGGTGCTCCAGGGCGTCCAGCAGGGCGCCGGTGGCCTCCACCGGGTCGTTGGGCAGGCCCAGCGCGCGGGCGAACACATTGGTCGAGCCACCGGGCACCACGGCCAGCCGGGGGAGCTTCTCGCCCGGGCCGTGCGCCAGCAGTCCGTTGACCACCTCGTTGACGGTGCCGTCACCGCCCAGCGCCACCACCAGGTCGACCGTGCCGTCCTCGGCCGCCTCGCGGGCCAGGTCGCGCGCGTGCCCCCGGTATTCGGTGTGGGCCACCTCCAGCTTGAGGTCGCTGCGCAGGGCATGGATCAGCACGTCCCGGGTGCGGCCACTGGTGGTGGTCGCCTTCGGGTTCACGACCAGGAGAGCGCGCATGAGCAAAGCCTACGGGTCGGTACGGACCGACCGGCGGCTACCCTGCTGGAGTGACCGCAGAATCCCCCGCACCCGTACCCGCGGCCGGCTCCGTCCGGCCGGTGTCCCTGGCCGTGGGCGCCGCCCTCACCGCGCTGGAGGGCGCCGCCCTGGCCGTCGTCGGCGTCTGGGACATGGTGTCCGCGCTGTCCGGTGAGTCCAAGCAGCTGGCGCTGAACGAGTTCGGCGGCGCGGTGATCGTGCTGCTCGGCGTGTTGCCGGTGCTGGCCGCCCGGGCGCTGTTCAAGGGGCGGCGCTGGGGCCGCAGCCCGGCCGTGCTGACCAACTCGGTCTGCCTGCCGGTGGGCTACTACATGTGCCAGAGCGGCGGCGCGATGGTGGCCGTCGGGGTGGCCGTCGGCCTGCTCGGGCTGGTCGGCATCGGCGCCCTGCTCGGCCCGAAATCGACGGCGGCCCTCTACGCTCCGCACGAGGGCTGAGCGCAGAGGGCCGTTCCGGCGCCGCTGGGCGGTCGTCAGTTCTACTCCTCCACCAGGAGCTTCTCCCGGAGCTGGGCCAGTGTCCGGGCCAGCAGCCGGGAGACGTGCATCTGTGAGATGCCCACCTCGGCGGCGATCTGCGACTGGGTCATGTTCCGGAAGAACCGCAGCACCAGGATCTTCTGCTCCCGGGGCGGCAGCTGCGCCAGCAGCGGCTTGAGCGACTCCCGGTACTCGACGCCCTCCAGCGCCTCGTCGGTGGCGCCCAGGGTGTCCGCGACGGCCGGCGACTCGTCGTCGCTGTCCGGCACGTCCAGCGACAGCGTGGAGTACGCGTTGGCGGACTCCAGGCCCTCCAGCACGTCCTCCTCGGAGATCCCCAGGTGCTCGGCCAGCTCGTGCACCGTGGGGGAGCGGCCGTGCCGCTGGGAGAGCTCGCTGGTCGCCGTGGTCAGCGACAGCCGCAGCTCCTGGAGCCGGCGCGGTACCCGGACCGCCCAGCCCTTGTCCCGGAAGTGCCGCTTGATCTCGCCGACGATGGTCGGCGTGGCGTAGGTGGAGAACTCGACCCCGCGCTCGTGGTCGAAGCGGTCCACCGACTTGATCAGCCCGATGGTGGCGACCTGGGTCAGGTCGTCCAGCGGCTCGCCCCGGTTGCGGAACCGCCGGGCCAGGTGCTCCACCAGCGGGATGTGCATCCGCACCAGCTGGTTGCGCAGCTCGACGCGCTCCGGGGAGCCGTCGGGCAGCGCGGACAGACGGACGAACAGCGCCCGGGCCGCCTCGCGGTCCGGCGCCCCGGTGCGGTGCGGGGTCTGGGCGGGCACCGCACCGCGCAGCGCCTCGGCTGCGGGGTCCGCCGGGTCGGCCGCGGCCGGCGGGGGCACGGGGACGGGCGACGGATCAGACGTCGGCTCGGTCGGCTGGCTCATCCGGTGGGCGTCCTTCGGGTGCGCTTCGTCGTTGGCGGCGAGGCCGGGAACGCTCGCCTGGGTCGGTACGGCAGGGCCCGCCGTCGCGAGGCCGGTACGGTCCAGATCACTCACGGCCATTCCCCCGTTCCGTTCCGGGAGCACCGGGACCGTGGGGCGGCCCCGATTCGTCTTATTGGTCGTACCGCGTGGTGGGCGGTACCGGGAGCCGTCCGCCGGGCCCGGGTGGGGGGTACCGGCCGGACGGCCCTTGTTCGGTGCTGCTGCTGCGGCGGCCCTAGTGGGTGGCGGAACCGCCGCGCTTCTTGTGCAGGCTGATCGTCACGGTGTTGTCCTCGCCGACCGAGGAGTCCACCTCGCCGGCCAGCGCGGAGAGCACCGTCCAGGCGAAGGTGTCCCGCTCGGGGGCCCGGCCGTCCGTGGTCGGGGCGGAGACGGTGACCTTGAGCGAGTCGCCGACCAGCCGGAACTCGCAGGACAGGACCGACCCGGGTACCGCCTGCTGGAGCAGGATGGCGCAGGCCTCGTCCACCGCGATCCGTAGGTCCTCGATCTCGTCCAGCGTGAAGTCCAGCCGGGCCGCCAGCCCCGCCGTCGCTGTTCGCAGTACCGAGAGGTAGGCCCCGGCCGCGGGCAGCCGGACCTCCACGAAGTCCTGGACCCCGGGCTCGCCGTCGATCTGGGACACCCTCACCTCCTGGGTGACGCGCTGTGCTTCCGGGCCGGTGGCCGCGGCACTGTCTGTTGCTTGGCTCAACTGCTTCGCCCCAACTGTCCAGAGGGGTGGTGCGGTACGTGTACCGGTCATACCCCGCGAGGGGTGGCCGGACGCCGCGCATCCGCCCGAGACGTTACCGCTTTTGGCCCCGGCGCGGGAGTCACTCATGGTAGGGCGCCGCGACACAGGGTGTCAGTGGCCGGACGGAACCCGTTCGTACGGCCGGGCGGGGCCCGTCTGTTCGGCGGCGTACCGGTGGGCGCGGCCCCGTCGGCACGCTGTGTTCAGCGCGCGCCGACGGCGGTGAGCGCCTCTCCGGTGAGCCGGTAGACGCTCCAGCCGTCCATCGGCACCGCGCCGAGCGACTTGTAGAAGTTGATCGAGGGCTCGTTCCAGTCGAGCACCGACCACTCCATCCGCGAGTAGCCGCGTTCGACGGCGATCCGCGCCAGCTCCAGCAGCAGGGCCTTGCCGTGGCCGCCGCCGCGGGCCGCCGGGCGGACGTACAGGTCCTCCAGGTAGATGCCGTGCGTCCCGCGCCAGGTCGAGAAGTTGAGGAACCAGACCGCGAAGCCGACCGGCTCGCCGGTGGTGTCGTCCTCGGCGATCAGGCCGAACAGCGCCGGGGCGGCGCCGAACAGCGCGTCCCGCAGCTGTGCCTCGGTGGCCACCGCCTCGTGCGGGGCCTTCTCGTACTCCGCGAGTTCGCGGATCATGGCGTGGATGACCGGGACGTCGGTGACTAGGGCGGTGCGGATCATGTGACGAGCCTACTTGGCCCGTTCGGGCCTAGGCCTCGTCCCAGGCCTGGATCGAGGTCTGGTCGACGATCCGGCCGTCCCGCAGGTCGGCGACCGAGGTGGCCAGGACCCGGACCCCGTCGGGGTACTGGCAGGCCTCCATGAAGGCGATGTGGTCGCCCTGGACCACCACCTGTTCCAGGGTGTGGGTCATCTCCCGGCCGTAGATGTCGCGCAGCATCGCGCCGATCTCGCTCCGGCCGTGCATCACCAGCGGATGGCTGGGCTGGGTCTTGTGGTCGACCATGCGCACTTCGGCATCGTCGGCGTAGAGCGCGAGGAGGGTCTCGGCGTCCCCGCGTTCGATGCCCTCGCGCAGGGCGGCGGTGTCGAAGTCGGAAGGTGCCGCCATGGTGCTCATGTTCTCGCTCCTCCGGTCGGATTCCGTCGGGCTCGTACTCCGAGCGTACGCCCGCCCGGCCGGGCCGGACCGGCCCGTGCTCAGGCCGCCGGCGTGGACCGCAGATAGGCCGCGAGGGCGGTGATCGCGGCGGGGTTGCGCGGGCTCTCCACCAGGTCGACGTAGTCCAGCACGAAGATCCGGTCGTTCCTGACCGCGGCGACGCCGGCCAGCGGCGGGAAGGACTTCAGGAACTTCCGCTTCGCCTCGGCGTCGGTGTCACCGTAGTTGTTGATCACGATCACCTCGGGGTCGCGCTGCACGACGCTCTCCCAGCCGACGGTGGTCCAGGAGTCGGCGACGTCGCCCATCACGTTGCGCCCGCCGGCCTTGGCGATGATCTCCTCGGGCGCGGCGTACTTGCCCGAGGTGTACGGCTTGTCCTCACCACTGTCGTAGAGGAAGACGCCCGGCCGGTGCTCGGGCTGCGGCACGGCGGCGACCTGCGCCCGGAAGTCGGCGATCAGCTTGTCGGCCCGGTCGCGGACGTCGAAGATCTCGCCGAGGTTGGCCAGGTCGGTGTAGAGCGCGTCCAGCGGCGACATCACCCCGCGCTCCGGGCCCTTGCCGCTGCGGCAGGACTCGCTGAGCACGTAGGAGTCGATGCCGAGGCCGGCCAGCACCTGCGGGGTGAAGCCGTCGGCTTCGCCGAAGCCGTAGTGCCAGCCGGCGAACACCAGGTCGGCCTGGGCGTCCAGGACGAGCTCCTTGGTGATCGGCTGCTTGGAGAGCCAGGCGGTCTGCTGGTAGCCGTCCTTCCACGGGACCTTGGCGAGGTCGCCCTTCTCGTCGGGCATCACATAGCCGGCCATCCGGTCGGTGAGGCCGAGCGCGAGCATCAGCTCGGTGATGCCCACGTCGTTGGTCACCGTCCGGGCGGGCTTCGCCTTGTAGGTGACCTTGGTGCCGCAGTTGTCGACGGTCACCGGGTAGTGGTCGGAGCCCGCCGCGGCCTCGCCGCTCGGGGCGATCTCGGCCCCGCACGCGGTCAGCGCGAGGGTGAGCAGGGCGGTGGCGGCGACGGCCTTGGTGCGCATGGGAGTTCCTCGGGTCGGGGGGAGGGGCGGAAAGGGCGGGAGGGGAAGCGGGGTCAGCGGAGCCGGTCGAAGAGCAGCTGGACGGCGCCGGTCTCGGGGTGCCGTACGGGGGTCGCGCGGACGCCGAACACCCCGGCCAGCAGCGCGGGGCGCAGCACCTCGACGGGCGGTCCGGAGGCGACGATCCGGCCGGCCCTGATCACGTACAGCAGGTCGCAGTGGCCGGCCGCCAGGTTGAGGTCGTGCAGCGCGGTGAGCACCGTCGGCCCGGCCGCCCGGACCAGCGCCAGCACCTCCAACTGGTGGGCGATGTCCAGGTGGTTGGTGGGTTCGTCGAGCACCAGGACCCGGGGCTCCTGGACGAGCGCGCGGGCGATCAGCACCCTCTGCTTCTCGCCGCCGGACAGGCTCAGGAAGCCCCGCCCGGCCAGGTGGTCCGCGCCGACCCGGGCCAGCGCCTCGGCGCAGCGCCGGTCGTCCCCGCCGGTCGGGCCGGCGAATCCGCTGCGGTGCGGCAGCCGGCCCATGCCGACCACCTCGGCCACGGTGAAGTCGAACTCGGCGGAGTGTTCCTGCGGCAGTGCGGCGACCCGCCGGGCGGCCTCGCGGGGGGTGAGCGCGTGCAGGTCCTCGCCGCCCAGCCGGACGGCGCCGGCGGCGGGCCGCAGTGCCCGGTAGACGCAGCGCAGCAGGGTCGACTTGCCGCTGCCGTTCGGTCCGACCAGGCCGACCACCTGTCCGGCGGCGGCGTCCAGGGTGATGTCGTGGACCAGCCGGGCGCCGGCGATGTCGACCGAGAGCCCGTCGACGGCGATGTCCAGGGCGGTCTCGCTGGCGGTCTCGATGACGGTCTCCGGGGTGTCCGTGGTGTCGGTGCTCGGGTCGGCGTTCGCGCCGGTGCCCATCAGCGGCCTCCGAAGGAGTAGCCGCGGCGGCGCATCAGCAACAGGAAGCAGGGCACCCCGAGCACCGCGGTGACCACCCCGACCGGCAGCTCGGCGGGCGCCAGCAGGGTGCGCGAGACGATGTCCACCCAGACCAGCAGCAGCGCCCCGGCGAACGGCGCGACCAGCAGCACCCGGCGGTGGCCGGCGCCGACCAGCATCCGCACCAGGTGCGGCACCATCAGCCCGACGAAGCCGATCGCGCCGCTGACCGCGACGACGGTGCCGGTGACGGCCGCCGTCACCACGAACAGCTGCCGGCGCAGCCGGTCGGGGTCCACACCGAGCGAGGCCGCCGTCTCGTCGCCCATGGCGAGCGCGTCGAGGCGCCCGGCGGAGAGGGCGAGGCAGGCCAGGCCGGCCAGCACGGTGACGGCGGCGATCGGCACCGAGCCCCAGGTCGCCCCGCCCAGGCTGCCGAGCAGCCACATCATGGCGCTGCGGGCCGCCTCGCCGCGCGCGGCGCCGAACACCATCAGCGCCGTCACCGCGGAGAAGCCGTAGGACATCGCGGTGCCGGTGAGCACCAGCCGCAGCGGGGTGAGCCCGTAGGCGGTCCGGGCGGCCGCGTACACCAGCAGCATCGCCAGCAGGGCCGAGCCGAAGGCGGAGACCGAGAGCGCCCAGACCCCGAGCGAGGCGAAGGCGCCGAGCAGCAGGACGGCGTTGGCGCCGACCGCCGCGCCGGAGGAGATGCCGAGGACGAACGGGTCGGCCAGGGCGTTGCGGACCATGGCCTGCACGGCGACCCCGGTGGCCGCGAGCCCGGCGCCGACCACGGCGGCCAGTACGGTGCGCGGCAGCCGGATCTCCCAGACGATCGCGTACGCCGCCGCCTCCTCGGCCTCCAGCCGACCGCCCGTCAGCCCGGCGCCCAGCAGCCGCAGGACCCGGGACCAGCCGAGGTCGGAGGAGCCCAGGGCGACCCCGCAGACCAGCGACAGCAGCAGGGCCGCGGCCAGGCCGGCGGCCAGGGGCGCGGCGGGTATTCGACGGACCGGTGCGGTCACTGCGGTGCTCACGAGGGGGGCGCGCCTTCGCCTCGGGCCGTGGGCGGCGCGGGGCGGCGCGCCCGGGCCGTGGCGGGGCCGGGGCGCCATCCCCTCGCATTCCACGGCGAGTTGTCGGGAGGTCGGCGCCCCAGGGCGATCGGGCTCACGGGGCCGGGGCCCCGTCCACCGTTGCGGGTCAGCGCCGGATTCGGACCGGACTTCCCCCATGGGACGCCCTGGCAGCATAACAAGCGCTAAGGCCAGGCAACCCTTACAGGTGCCGCCGGGCATGTCCCGGAAACGCGCGACCGCCCCCGTCCGGTGTGGTGGTCCGGGCGGGGGCGGTCGACGGAGGCCGAGCGGCGGTCAGGCCTGCTTGGTCTCCCAGAAGATCTTGTCGACCTCGGCGATCAGGTCGAGCAGGGCCTGACCGGTGGCCGGGTCCGTCGACGCCTTGGCGGCCGAGGCGGCCTTCAGGGTGTCGTTGATCAGCTGGTGCAGCTGCGGGTACTTCTCGAAGTGCGGGGCCTTGAAGTAGTCGCTCCACAGCACCGAGATGTGGTGCTTGACGGCCTCGGCGCGCTGCTCCTTGATGATGACGGCGCGAGCGCGGAAGTGCGCGTCCTCGTTGGCCTGGTACTTCTCCTGGGTGGCCTTGACCGACTCGGCCTCGATCCGCGCCTGCGCCGGGTCGTACACGCCGCAGGGCAGGTCGCAGTGGGCGTGCGCGGTGGCACGCGGTGCAAACAGACGAGAGAACATGGGAGTCCTTCCTTAGATCGTCTTCCCGCGCCCGAGATTACCCTTCCGGTCACGGGGTTTCGCGATCGGTCGGTGGGCCTAGGGCAAAAGGCGGACCCGGAACCGGGTGAATCCGGACATCGGCGGGTGACGGTCCGTACGGCAGACTGGGACGCGGCGAGCCGGGAGGAGGAGTCGTGACGCGGATGGCGGAACCGGAGGGCGGCACCCGCGGGGGTGCCGCACCGTTCGGACTGATCGACGTGGCGGGGGACTCGATGGTGCCGACGCTGCGTGAGGGCGACCGGCTGCTGGTCCGGTACGGGGCGCGGATCAGGCCGGGCGCCGTGGTGGTGGTCCGCCACCCGTTGCAGCAGGACCTGCTCGTGGTGAAGCGGGCCGACGGCCGGCGCCCGAAGGGCTGGTGGCTGCTGTCCGACAACCGGCTGGTCGACAGCGACAGCCGCAGCTACGGCGCCGTCCCGGACGAGCTGGTGCTCGGCCGGGTGCTGCTGCGGCTGCGCCCCCGGCCGGCCTGGCTGGCCCCGGGCCGCCGGCTGGAGCGCCTGCTGCTGGGCCCGCTGGTCCGGGTGCCGGGCCTGGCCCGCCGGCTCGGCGTCTGGGTCCGGCCGGAGGATCTCTAGCCCGGAGGGCCGCTAGCCCTGCCCGGCCAGGACGGCGGCCTCCTGGCGCTTGCGGGCCCGGTACGCGGCGACGTTGGCGCGGGTGGCGCAGCGGTCGGAGCAGTACCGCCGGGAGCGGTTGGTGGAGGTGTCCAGGTAGGCGTTGCGGCAGGGCGCGGCCTGGCAGATGCCGAGCCGGTCGGCGCCCAGTTCGGTGAGGTGGACGGCCAGGCCCATGCAGGCGACCGCGCTGAAGTGGGCCGTGGCGGTGGGCGAGTTGTCGGCGAGGTGCAGGTGCCAGCGCGGGCGCCCGGCGTCGTCCAGGTAGTCGTGGCCGGAGACCAGCGGGCTGACGGGGTACTCCATCAGCAGGCTGTTCAGCAGGTCGACACCCCGGATCTCGTCCCCCTCGGCGGCGGCCTCGAAGACCCCGCGCAGCCGGGTCCGGACGGCACGCAGCCGGGGCAGGTCGGCTTCGTCGGCGAGCGCGGCGGCACGTGTGTTCTCGGAGAACAGGCCGCGGACGGCGTCGACCGAGGTCAGCGTGTCGGTGCCGCGCTCGGGCTCCTCGGTGTTCACCAGCCGGACGGCGAGGTCGGCGTACGAGGCGAGCTCCACGGTGGTCCTTCCAGAATCGGTAACGGGCTGACTGGCTCCAGCCTATTACCTGGGCGGGGCAGGCGTCGGCGCCCGGCAGGTCCGGCCTGCCGGGCGCCGACGGGAGCGTCCTAGAGCACCTTGGACAGGAACGCGCGGGTGCGCTCGTGCTGCGGGTCGGTGAGCACGTCGCGGGGGGTGCCGGACTCGACCACCACACCGCCGTCCATGAAGACCAGCGCGTCGCCGACCTCGCGGGCGAAGCCCATCTCGTGGGTGACGACGATCATCGTCATCCCCTCGTCGGCCAGACCGCGCATGACGTCCAGCACCTCGCCGACCAGCTCCGGGTCGAGCGCCGAGGTGGGCTCGTCGAAGAGCATCAGCTTGGGCTTCATGGCCAGCGCGCGGGCGATCGCGACGCGCTGCTGCTGTCCGCCGGAGAGCTGGGACGGATAGCTCTTCGCCTTGTCGGCCAGGCCGACCCGCTCCAGCAGGGCCATCGCCCGCTCCCTGGCGGACGCCTTGGCCTCCCTGCGGACCTGGACCGGCGCCTCGATGACGTTCTCCAGCGCGGTCATGTGCGGGAAGAGGTTGAAGCGCTGGAACACCATGCCGATGTCGCGCCGCTTGAGGGCGACCTCGCGGTCCTTGAGCTCGTGCAGCCGGTCGCCCTTCTGCCGGTAGCCCACCAGTTCGCCGTCCACCCAGAGGCGGCCGGCGTTGATCTTCTCCAGGTGGTTGATGCACCGCAGGAAGGTCGACTTGCCGGAGCCGGAGGGGCCGATCAGGCAGAACACCTCGCGCTGCTTGACCTCCAGGTCGATGCCCTTGAGCACCTCGACCAGGCCGTACGACTTGCGCACGCCCTCGGCCCTGACCATCGGGCCGTCGGTGCCGGCGTCGGCCGGGGTCGCGGGGGTCTTGGTCAGATCGGTCATACGTGGCCACCTCCCTCAAGGCCGGGAACCACGTCGTGCTTCCCGCTCGGCACGGGCTTGCCGGCGAACAGGCGGCGGAGCCGCTGGACCGGGGTCGGGGGGAGCGTCCGGTTGGTACCGCGGGCGTAGTGCCGCTCGATGTAGTACTGGCCGGTGGTGAGCAGCGAGGTCAGGAACAGGTACCAGACGGAGACCGCGATCAGCACCGGGATGGTCTGGAAGGTGCGCGAGAAGATGTTGTGGCCGGCCTGGTACAGCTCCTCCAGCGCGATGGCGCTCGCCAGCGAGGAGGTCTTGAGCATCGAGATGGTCTCGTTGCCGGTCGGCGGGATGATCACCCGCATGGCCTGCGGCAGGACGATCCGGCGCAGCGCGGCCGCGCGGCTCATGCCGAGCGCGTGGGCGGCCTCGGTCTGGCCCTCGTCCACCGACTGGAGGCCGCCGCGGACGATCTCCGCCATGTAGGCGGCCTCGTTGAGGCCGAGACCGAGCAGCGCCGCGGTGAAGACCGGGATCAGCGAGTTGGTCGACTCGGACCAGAACGCCGGCCCGAACGGGATGCCGAGCGACAGCTTGGGCCAGATCGCGGCGAGGAAGTTCCAGAAGACCAGCTGGACCAGTACGGGGGTGCCGCGGAAGATCCAGATGTAGAGCCAGGCGGTGCCGGAGAGCAGCGGGTTGGGCGAGAGCCGCATCACCGCGAGGACGACGCCGCCGATCACGCCCATCACCATGGCCAGCGCGGTCAGTTCGAGCGTGACGCCGACGCCGTGCAGGATCTGGTCGTTGAAGAGGGTGTCGCCCACGACGTCCCACTGGAAGGCGGGGTTGTTGATCAGGGCGTTGAGCAGCATCGCCAGGAGGACGACGATGACGACTGCTCCGGCCCAGCGTCCGGGGTGGCGGACCGGGACGGCCTTGATGGTCTCGGACCGTCCCGGTGTCACCTGCCCCTGGTCGGAAGTTTTCACGATGAGGTCGCCTCAGGGGGTGTGGTTCGGCGGAGGTCAGCTCTTGGCGGCGTTGATCTCGGACGTGCCGAGCGCGCCCGCCTCGACGCCCCACTTCTGCAGGATCTGCTTGTAGGTGCCGTCGGCGATCAGCGACTGGACGGCGCCCTGGACGGCCTTGGTCAGCCCGGAACCCTTCTCCAGGACGATGCCGTAGGGCGCGCTGTCGTAGGTGTCGCCGAGCTTCTCCAGCTGGCCGTTGGTCTGCTTGAGCGCGTAGTCGATCACCGGGGAGTCGGCCATCATGACCTGGTCGCGGCCGGCCACCAGGGCCTGGGTGACATCGGTCTGGAGCGAGAACTTGTCGCCGTCGCCGGGGATGGCGGGCTTGCCGTCCTTGGCGCAGTCGGGGTTGCGCGTGTCACGGACCTCGTCGGCCTGGGTGGTGCCGGTCTGGACGGCGACCTTCTTGCCGCAGAGGTCCTTGGGGTCGATCTTGTCCGGGTTGCCCTTCTTCACGGCGATCGCGCTGCCCGCGGTGAAGTAGGTGACCATGTCGACGGTCTGCTCGCGCTCCTTGGTGTCGGTGAAGGAGCTCATGCCGAGCTGGTACTTCTTGGCCGCGATACCCGGGATGATCGAGGTGAAGTCGGCGTTCTGCACGTCGGCGGTCAGGCCGAGCCGCTTGGCGACCGCGTTCGCCAGGTCGACGTCCATGCCGACGATGTTGCCCTTGTCGTCCTTGAACTCGTTGGGCGCGTAGGAGGCGTCGGCCGCGACGACCAGCTTGCCGGAGGACTTGACGTCGGCCGGCACGAGGGCGGCCAGCGCCGGGTCGGCGGTGACGGCGGCGACGCTGGCGCTCGGGTTGGCCGCGCCCGAACCGCCGGAGGCGGAGGAGGACTTGCTGCTGCCGCAGCCGGTCAGGACGAGCGAGACGGACGCGACTACCGCGCCGGCCGCGAGGAGGCGGGTGCGCTGGGTACGGGCGGTCATGGGGGATCTCCTCCTGAGGGAGAGGTCGGGCGGAGCGCGCCGCGGGGGCGCGGCGCACCGGGGCAGCAGGCCGTTCGGCGCTGTACCGGGTGTATTTCGCTGTGCGTCGTCGTACGGGCAGTGCCGGTCGTGCATGGCCTGGGCGGGGGTTCGCGCAGGGTGGTGCAGGGGACTGCTTCCGCCACCCTCCGCCGAGGTGGACGTTGACCGAACCGCCTCGACCAGTGGCCGGCTCGATCCGAGATGGGGGGAATCCTGCCATCTGACGACGGTCGGGTGGCCCTCATTCAGATCAAAATCGGATAACGAGGGTGCACCTTGTCCGCTATTCGGACGAATACCGTGTCCCTGTCACCCTCCGTATAGGTATGCGGTTTTCGCCGTGCCGTGCCGTGCCGGGAGGGGCGGGGTGCTGCCGGAGCGCCGCGCAGGCGTACGCAGGCGTACGCGGGCGGAACGGGCGGTCCCGCCCTCCCGGCCTGCCGGGCCGGGTACCGGGTGTGTCAGAATTCGGTACCGGGCGACCCCCGATGCTCGAACCCAGACCGCCGAGTCGCGACAGGCTCGGGGTGCGCAGGAACGGAAGTCTCCGACGTCGACTCCGTATCCGAGGCACCGGCTCACCTCCGTGTCTGCGTTCACTCCCGCGGGTGTGGGTACTCGTTCGCCATTGCCGTCGCCGGGGCCCGGTGCCTCCGACGCCGGACGCCGTCAAGGTGGCTGTCGGCGAATGAAATGCACGTGACGAGGACGAAAAGGCATAGGTGCGATGCCGTCGTCCGGCCTACGCTCGGCCCGGAAGCACAGTGCCGACAAATTAAGACAGAACACCCTCATCCGAGGGCGCCGCCCCGACGGCAGCGCCCCGACCCCCGCTCCCGGGTCCGCTTCGGCGTACCCGGTTTCCGGTTTCCGGCGGGGTCGTCCGCCCGTCGGTCACGCGTCCTCGCTGAACCAATGACGAAGAGGTCATCGTGGCAGCGGAGATCATCCACAGCAGCACCCAGGACACCGACGATCCGGTCGACGCCGTTTTCGCGCTCCACCGCGGCGGCAAGATGGAGATCCGGGCGACCGTCCCGGTGCGCGACGCGGACGACCTGTCCCTCGCCTACACCCCCGGTGTCGCACGGGTCTGCACGGCCATCGCCGAACAGCCCGAGCTCGTGAACGACTACACCTGGAAGTCCAACACGGTGGCCGTCGTCACCGACGGCACCGCCGTGCTCGGCCTCGGCGACATCGGCCCGGAGGCCTCGCTCCCCGTGATGGAGGGCAAGGCCATCCTGTTCAAGCAGTTCGGCGGGGTGGACGCCGTCCCGATCGCGCTCGCCTGCACCGACGTGGACGAGATCATCGAGACCGTCGTCCGGCTGTCGCCCTCCTTCGGCGGCGTCAACCTGGAGGACATCTCCGCCCCCCGCTGCTTCGAGATCGAGCGCCGGCTCCAGG
Source organism: Kitasatospora sp. NPDC088351 (assembly GCF_040685575.1). Classification (NCBI taxonomy): domain Bacteria; kingdom Bacillati; phylum Actinomycetota; class Actinomycetes; order Kitasatosporales; family Streptomycetaceae; genus Kitasatospora; species Kitasatospora sp. NPDC088351. The sequence goes on from NZ_JBFBIL010000003.1 coordinate 90,889, forward strand.
AGGCCGTGGACATCCCGGTCTTCCACGACGACCAGCACGGCACCGCGATCGTCACCACCGCCGCGCTGTGGAACGCGGCCAAGGTCACCGGCCGGGAGATCGGCTCCCTGCGCGCCGTCATCTCCGGCGCCGGCGCGGCCGGCATCGCCATCGCCAAGATGCTGCTGGCCGCCGGCATCGGCGATGTCGCGGTCTGCGACCGGCGCGGCGTGGTGTACGACGGCCGGGGCGACCTCACCGACGTCAAGGCCGAGATCGCCGCGCAGACCAACCGGGCCGGCCTCAAGGGCTCGCTGGCCGACGCGATGGCCGGCGCCGACGTCTTCATCGGCGTCTCCGGCGGCACCGTGCCGGAGGAGGTCGTCGCCACCATGGCCGAGGGCGCGTTCATCTTCGCGATGGCCAACCCCACCCCGGAGATCCACCCCGAGGTCGCGCACCGCTACGCGGCGGTCGTCGCCACCGGGCGCAGCGACTTCCCGAACCAGATCAACAACGTGCTGGCCTTCCCCGGCATCTTCGCGGGCGCCCTCCAGGTCCGGGCCGCCCGGATCACCGAGGGCATGAAGCTGGCCGCCGCCAAGGCGCTGGCCGGGGCGGTCGCCGACGAGCTGACCCCGCAGAAGGTGATCCCCTCGCCGTTCGACGAGCGGGTCGCCCCGGCCGTCACCAGGGCCGTCGCCGAGGCCGCCCGCGCCGAGGGCGTCGCCCGCCGCTGACCCGGCGTCAACGGCTCCCCGGGGCGCCCTTCGGCTCCCCGGGGAGCCGAAGGGCGCCCCGCTGCCGAAAGCGACGAGCGACAAGCGAGGCACGAGCGCCGGAGTGAGGAGTGTCGGCGGCGGGTCCGAGCGCCCGGAGGCGACCCGGGGGAAAAGAGGGACACGAGCGCCGGAGTGAGGAGTGTCGGCGGCGGGTCCGAGCGCCCGGAGGCGACCCGGGGGGAGGGGAGAGGGCTACCGGGCCCCGCCCGTCGCGGCTATCGTCCGGACCATGTTTGCCGCCTACGCCGCACGAATCGACGCCGACGACCCGCTGAGCGGACTGGAGTCGGGTGAACTCCCGGAGCCGCAGGCCCGCCCCGGCTGGAGCCTGGTCACCGTCCGGGCCGCCAGCCTCAACCATCACGACCTCTGGTCGCTGCGCGGGGTCGGGCTGCCCGCCGAGCGGCTGCCGATGATCCTCGGCTGCGACGCCGCCGGTGTCGACGAGCACGGCAACGAGGTGGTCGTCCACTCGGTGATCGGCCAGACCGGCCACGGCGTGGGCCCGGACGAGCCGCGGTCCATCCTCACCGAGCGCTACCAGGGCACCTTCGCCCAGCAGGTGCTCGTCCCCACCTGGAACCTGCTGCCCAAGCCCGCCGAACTCAGCTTCGAGCAGGCCGCCTGCCTGCCCACCGCCTGGCTGACGGCCTATCGGATGCTGTTCACCAACGCCGGGGTCAAGCCGGGCGACACCGTCCTGGTGCAGGGCGCCGGCGGCGGCGTGGCGACCGCGCTGATCGTCCTCGGCAAGGCGGCCGGACTGCGGGTCTGGGTCACCGGCCGGGACGAGACCAGGCGCGACCGGGCGCTGGGGCTCGGCGCGGACGCCGCCTTCGCGAGCGGCGCCCGGCTGCCCGAGCGGGTGGACGCGGTGATGGAGACGGTCGGCGCCGCCACCTGGGCACACTCGGTGAAGTCGCTGCGCCCGGGCGGCACCGTGGTCATCTCCGGGGCCACCTCGGGAGCCAACCCGACCGCCACCGAGCTCAACCGGATCTTCTTCCTGGAGCTCAGGGTGGTCGGCTCGACCATGGGCAGCAAGGAGGAGCTGGCCGGGCTGCTCTCGCTCTGCGCCACCGCCGGTGTCCGGCCGGTGATCGACTCGGTGCTGCCGCTCACCGAGGCGCGGGACGGCTTCGCCCGGCTCGCCAAGGGCGACGTCTTCGGGAAGATCGTCCTCACGCCCTGACGGCCCGGCCCGACGCGACCCACGCGGCGGGCCCGGCACCTCCCCCGAGGAGTGCCGGGCCCGCCGCATCGGCCGTCGGCCGGTGGCGGGTCAGCCCAGCAGCCGCCGCAGCCGCTCGCCCGCCGTACCCAGCACCGAGCGGGCCTCGGCCAGCCGGTCGGCGCTCACCCCGCCGTCCCGGGCCGCGTCGCGCACCTGGTCGCGGAAGCGGTCGAGCAGCCGCTCCAGCTCCCGGGCCGGGTCACCGGCCGGGTCGGTCGCCGTCCACGCCGGCAGGTCGGCCGGTACGGCGGCGGGCCCGCCGGTGCCGTCCTTGTCGAGGTCGATCCGGGTGACGGTGACCTGCTCGGCGGCCTGCTCGCTCCGCTCCTCCGCCGAGTGGCCCCAGCGGGCCGCGTCGGCGAGCCCGGCCAGACCCCTGGTCAGCTCGGACAGCCCCTCGGCCAGCCCGGTCGGCCAGTCGCCGCGGGCCGCGTGGTCACGGACCTGCTGCTCGACCCGGCGCTTGATCCGCAGCGCCTCCTGCTGCGCCGCCGTCCGCGCGGCCCGGGACTGCTCGCGCAGCCGGCGGGCCTCCTCCTCGGCGGCCTTCGCCTTGGCCTTGGCCGCCTTCTCCTGCTCCTTGGCGCGCTTGGCCTGTTCCCGCGCCTGCTTCTTGAACTGGGTGAACTCCTCCTTGGCACGCTGCCAGGCGTCCTTGTCCCCCCACGGTCCGGCCCACGGGTCCCCGCCCCCGGCCTGCTCCGGCGCCTCCTGCTGCGCCTTCTTCGCCGCGCTCCACAGCTCCTCGCGCAGGTCCTTGGCGCTGTCCCGGACGTCCTCGCGGATCGCCCCGGCGAGCTGGGCCACCGAGTCGCGGATCTCCAGCTCCAGCTCGTCCAGCTCGCCCTGGCGGGCCGCCAGCTCGGTGCGGCCCGCGTCGGTGAGCCGGTAGACCTTGCGACCGCCCTCGGTGCTGTGCGCGACCAGGCCCTCCTGCTCCAGCTTGGCGAGCCGCGGGTAGACGGTGCCGGCCGAGGGCGCGTACAGGCCCTGGAACCGTTCCTCCAGCAGGCGGATCACCTCGTAGCCGTGCCGGGGGGACTCGTCGAGCAGCTTCAGCAGGTAGAGCCGGAGCCGGCCGTGGCCGAAGACGGGGCTCATGTCATGCCTCCTTGGTGAGGTCGGGGCCGGCCGGGAGCTCCTTGACGACCACCGGGCCGTCCTCCTCGGTGTCGGGGCGGCGCAGCACGGTGACGGAGCCCGAGACGGTGGTCACCGCGAGGCTGCCCTTGCCGTCGCCGAGCTGGCCGGAGAGCCGCTTGGCGCCCCAGGTGCCGCCGACCTTGAGCTGCTCGAAGGTGCTGGAGATGTCGCCGCTGTTGGTGCCGGCCTCGACCTTGGTGTCGGCCAGCGAGGGCAGCCGGACGCCGACCGGGCCGCTGACCGTGGTGACCTTGATGTCGGTCGGGGTGGCCGCGTCGAGGTCCAGGGTGACCGCGCCGGTGACGGCGTTGGCCTGCACCCTGTCGGCGGTGCCGGCGACCACGGTGAGCTTGCCGGAGACGGTGTTCAGCCGGAGCTGTCCGGCCACCGACTGGGCGTCCACGTCGCCGGTGACGGTGTTGATGTCGGTCCGGCCGGCCAGGCCGACCAGGGTGGTGTCGCCGTTGGCGCTCTGCACCGAGACGTGCCCGGCGATGCCCGAGACGGTGGTGTCCGCCGAGACGGCGCCCACCTTGACCTCGGCGGCGGCCGGCACGGTCAGGGTGATCCCGGCCACCCGCTTGCGCTTGAACGAGGCGAAGAACCCCTTGACCGAGTCGACCGACTTGAGCACCTCACCGAACTCGCTCCAGCCGCTGATGTCCTTGTAGGTGACCGTCAGGACGCCGTCCACCAGGGTGACGTGCAGCGGTTCGCCCTTGAGCTCGGTGACCTCCAGGCGGGCCGGCCCCTCGGCCGCCACCACGTTCACCGTGCCGTCGATGATCCGCACGTGCAGCGCGCGGACCGCTTCGTCGATGGTGATCCTGTCGGGTCCCTCGACCGTCCACTGGCTCATCTCTGCCGCCTCCCGTTGCGACTCACGATGTATCGCGTTCTCTTTTAAAGACGATATATCGCGTGACGGTGAAGTCAAGCGCCCCGATCCCGGAGCCGGACCCGGATCCGCCCCCTAGGGGTGAAGGGCGAGGGGCGCAGCGCGAAGGGCCCGGGAGACGGTGGTCACCCGGGCCCTTCAGGCCCCTCGGTGGGGCGGTGTCAGCGGTCTACTCGTCGTCCTCGTCGTCGAGCCGGGCCAGCCAGGTGGCCAGCCGCTCGACCGGGATCTCGAAGTCGGGGTTGAGGTCGACGAACTCGCGCAGGCGCTCGGCCAGCCACTCGAAGGTGACCTCCTCGTCGCCGCGCCGGCTCGCCAGCTCCTCGATGCCGCGGTCGGTGAAGTACACGGTTCGCTCCGGTCAGACGGGAATTCGACCTGGTCAGGATAGACCCGGTTGGCCGTTGGCCCGCCAGGTGCCGAGGGTCACCCCGGCGGCCCCGGTGGTGGGGCCGGCGGCCTCCACGGCCGCGACCGCGGCGGCACCGCGAAACGGCCCGGGCCCCCGCGCGGTGTGCGCGGGGGCCCGGGCCGTTCGGTCCGACCGGGGGTCAGAGCGAGAAGATCTCCTCCAGGAGACCCAGCTGCTCGGCGGCGTGGCGCTTGGCCGAGCCGACCGCGGGGGCCGAGGAGGCCGTGCGGGCGACGCGGCGCAGGCGCGAGTCGCCGGCGCTGCGGCCGATGACGACCTCCAGGTGGTCGACCAGGTTCATCGCGATGAACGGCCAGGCACCCTGGTTCGCCGGCTCCTCCTGCGCCCAGATGAACTGGACGTCGTCGCCGTAGCGGCTCAGCTCCTCCTGGAGCTCGGCCACCGGCAGCGGGTAGAGGCGCTCGACCCGGACGATCGCGGTGTCGGTGATCCCGCGCTCGGCACGGGCCGCCTCGACGTCGTAGTAGAACTTGCCCGCGGTGATGACCACCTTGCGGACCTGCGACGGGTCGACGGTGGTGTCACCGATGACCGGGCGGAACGAGCCGGAGAGGAACTCCTCCGTGGCACTCGCCGCGGCCTTCAGACGCAGCATCGACTTCGGGGTGAAGACGACCAGCGGCTTGTGGTGCGGGTTGTGCGCCTGCCAGCGCAGCAGGTGGAAGTAGTTCGACGGCAGGGTCGGCATGGCGACCGTCATGTTGTTCTGCGCGCACAGCTGCAGGAAGCGCTCCGGGCGGGCGGACGAGTGGTCCGGGCCCTGGCCCTCGTAGCCGTGCGGCAGCAGCAGGGTGACGCCGGAGTGCTGGCCCCACTTCTGCTCGGCGGAGGCGATGTACTCGTCCACCACGGTCTGCGCGCCGTTGACGAAGTCGCCGAACTGCGCCTCCCACATGACCAGCGCGTTCGGGCGGGTCAGCGAGTAGCCGTACTCGAAGCCCATCGCCGCGTACTCGGACAGCAGGCTGTCGTACACGGTGTAGCGGGCCTGGTCCTCGGTCAGGTACAGCAGCGGGGTGTAGTCCTCGCCGCTGACCCGGTCGATCAGCACCGCGTGGCGCTGGCCGAAGGTGCCGCGGCGGCTGTCCTGGCCGGCCAGGCGGACCGGGTGGCCCTCCATCAGCAGCGAGCCGATGGCGAGGGTCTCGCCCATCGCCCAGTCGATGGTGTTGTCCTCGACCGAGCCGGCGCGGCGCTGCAGCTGCGGCAGCAGTCGCGGGTGGACGGTCAGCCAGTCCGGCAGGTTGACCTGCGAGGCGGCGATCCGCTTGACCATCTCCTGGGAGATGCCGGTCTGGATGCTGACCGGGAAGTCGGCCTGCGGCGTGCCGACGGCGGCCGGGGCCGGCGTCTGGGCGGCGTCGCGGACCTCGGCGAAGACCTTCTCCAGCTGGCCCTGGAAGTCCTGGAGCGCCTGCTCCGCCTCTTCCATGGTGATGTCGCCGCGACCGATCAGGCCCTCGGTGTACAGCTTGCGCACCGAGCGCTTCTTGTCGATCAGGTCGTACATCAGCGGCTGGGTGAACGACGGGTTGTCGGCCTCGTTGTGACCGCGGCGGCGGTAGCAGATGAGGTCGATCACGACGTCCTTGTGGAACGCCTGACGGAACTCGAAGGCGAGCCGCGCGACGCGGACCACGGCCTCCGGGTCGTCGCCGTTCACGTGGAAGATCGGGGCCTCGATCATCCGGGCCACGTCGGTGCAGTACATCGAGGAGCGCGAGGAGGCCGGGGCGGCGGTGAAGCCGACCTGGTTGTTCACCACGATGTGCACGGTGCCGCCGGTGCGGTAGCCGCGCAGCTGCGACATGTTCAGGGTCTCCGCGACGACGCCCTGGCCGGCGAAGGCCGCGTCGCCGTGGATCTGGATCGGCAGCACCGGGAAGGTGGTGCCGCCCTGGTCCAGGATGTCCTGCTTGGCGCGGGCGATGCCCTCGACGACCGGGTCCACGGCCTCCAGGTGGGAGGGGTTCGCGGCGAGCGAGACCTTGATGGTCTCGCCGTCCAGGCCGGTGAAGGTGCCCTCGGAGCCGAGGTGGTACTTCACGTCGCCGGAGCCGTGCATCGACTTCGGGTCGAGGTTGCCCTCGAACTCGCCGAAGATCTTGCCGTACGGCTTGCCGACGATGTTGGCCAGCACGTTCAGACGGCCGCGGTGGGCCATGCCGATCACGGTCTCGTCGAGGCGGTGCTCGGCGGCCGCGTCGATCGTGGCGTCCAGCAGCGGGATGAGCGACTCGCCGCCCTCCAGCGAGAAGCGCTTCTGCCCGACGTACTTGGTCTGCAGGAAGGTCTCGAAGGCCTCGGCCGAGTTCAGCCGGCGCAGGATGCGCAGCTGCTCCTCGCGCTCCGGCTTGGTGTACGGCTTCTCCAGGCGCTCCTGCAGCCACTTGCGCTGCGCCGGGTCCTGGATGTGCATGTACTCGATACCGACGGTGCGGCAGTACGTGTTGCGCAGCAGGCCGAGGATGTCGCGGAGCTTCATCATCCGCTGGCCGCCGAAGCCGCCGACCGCGAACTCGCGCTCCAGGTCCCACAGGGTGAGGCCGTGGGTGGTGACGTCCAGGTCGGGGTGCTTGCGCTGCTTGTACTCCAGCGGGTCGGTGTCGGCCATCAGGTGGCCGCGGACCCGGTAGGAGTGGATCAGCTCCATGACGCGCGCGGTCTTGTTGACCTCGTCGTCGTGGGTGGTGGCGACGTCGGTGGCCCAGCGGACCGGCTCGTACGGGATCCGCAGCGACTCGAAGATCTCGTCGTAGAAGCCGTTCTCGCCGAGCAGCAGCCGGTGGATCTCGCGCAGGAACTCGCCGGACGCCGCGCCCTGGATGACGCGGTGGTCGTAGGTCGAGGTCAGCGTCATGATCTTGGAGACGCCGAGGCGGGACAGGGTCTCCGGGGCGGAGCCCTGGAACTCGGCCGGGTACTCCATGGCGCCGACGCCGACGATGGTGCCCTGGTTCTGCATCAGGCGCGGCACGGAGTGCACGGTGCCGATGCCGCCGGGGTTGGTCAGCGAGACCGTGACGCCGGTGAAGTCGTCCATGGTCAGCTTGTTGGCGCGGGCCCGGCGGACGATGTCCTCGTAGGCCTGCCAGAAGCCGAAGAAGTCGAGGGTCTCGGCCTTCTTGATGGCCGCGACGACGAGCTGGCGGTCGCCGTTGGGCTTGACCAGGTCGATGGCCAGGCCCAGGTTCACGTGCTCGGGCTTGACCAGGAAGGCCTTGCCGTTCTCCACCTTGTAGCTGTGGTTCATGCCCGGCGAGGCCTTGACGGCCTGGACCAGGGCGTAACCGATCAGGTGGGTGAAGGAGACCTTGCCGCCGCGGGCGCGCTGCAGGTGGTTGTTGATGACAATGCGGTTGTCGATCAGCAGCTTGGCGGGCACCGCGCGGACGGACGTCGCGGTCGGCACCTCCAGCGAGGCGTCCATGTTGGTGGCGACGGCCTTGGCCGGGCCGCGCAGCTGGACGAGCTCGGGGCCCGCCGTGGCGGCCGGCGCGGCCGGAGCCGGGGCGGCGACCTTGGGGGCCGGCGGCGCGGCGGGGGCTGCGGCGAGCGGCGCGGGAGCCGGAGCCGGGGCCGCCGGGGCGGTCGCGGGTGCGGCCGGCGCGGCGGGAGCGGCAGCGGCGGGCGCGGGGGCGGCAACGGGAGTCGGCGTGGTGCCGACCGGGGTCGCGGCCTGGGTCACTGGGGTCACCTCGGTACCGGGCTTGTAGTCGGCGAAAAAGTCCCACCAGGCTCGGTCGACCGAGTTCGGGTCCTGGAGGTACTGCTGGTAGATCTCATCGACGAGCCACTCATTGGGGCCGAAGCCAGTGGAACTTGCCGAGCTATTGGGGGTTTCAGGGGACTGTGGCGACACGGCGGCAACCGCCCTCTTCCGCTTCCTTTTGGGATGTTTGGACAGCGGGGATTAAGGCTACGCCCCTGACCAGTGATCGCGCAGTCCCCGGGGCTCAGGCGTCGCCCAGATCACAGTGCTGACCTGCAGTTTGGCTGAAAATGTGCGTTAGAAAGCCGCATCGGAGGGGAAGCGATCACGGTCGATCAGTGCACATATCTGGACGAAACCGGACAAAGCATCCCGGAAGCACCGAATGATCTTCGTGTACGTCTGTGTCCGTCCTGTGACATGACGGCGAAGTCCGTCCGACGCGAATGCGACGAGGCTCACCGCGGACCGGGCAGCCGGACCTCGATCCGGCAGCCGCGGGCGGCCTCGGCCACCTCGATCCGGCCGCCGTGCAGATCCACCGCCCAGCGGGCGATGGCCAGCCCCAGACCGGTGCCGCCGTCGGCGCCGGGCCCCTGGGCGGTGGCGGTGCCGCTGCGGCTGAACCGCTCGAACACCCGGGTCCGGTCGGCCGGCGGGATGCCCGGGCCCTCGTCCTCGACCTCCAGCAGCAGGGCGCCCGGCTCGGCGCCGGGCCGGGCCCGGACCGTCACGGTGCCGCCGGGCGGGGAGTGCTTGCAGGCGTTGTCGACCAGGTTGGCGACCACCTGGTGGAGCCGCTCCGGGTCGGCGACGCCGGTCAGGCCTGCCGGGCTGACCTCCAGCGCGAGCCGGACGTCCCCGCGCCGGGAGAACGCCCCGCCCGCCGTCGCGCCGTCCACGGTGACCCCGCGCAGTACGCCGTCCAGGAACTCGCGCACCTCGAAGGAGCGCGCGTCCAGGTCGACCACCCCGTCGTCGATCTTGGAGAGGTCGAGCAGATGGGTGACCAGCCGGCCGAGCCGCTCGGTCTGCTCCAGCGCGGCACCCAGGGTCGCCGGGTTCGGCTGGACGACGCCGTCGACGACGTTCTCCAGCACGGCGCGCAGCGCGGCGATGGGCGTGCGCAGCTCGTGCGAGACGTTGGCGACCAGTTCGCGGCGGTGGCGGTCGGCGGCCTCCAGGTCGGCCGCCATCAGGTTGAAGGCGGCCGCGAGCTCGCCGATCTCGTCGCGCGAGTTCACCTCGACCCGGCGGCTGTAGTCGCCGGAGGCCATCGCGCGGGCGGCGGCCGTCATGTCGCGCAGCGGGGCGGTCAGCCCGTGCGCGAGGAACTGCATGAAGAGCAGCGAGGCGATCATGGAGAAGACCATGATGATCCGGATCTGGGTCTCGGACCGGATGGCCACCACCACCATGCCGGTGGCGAGGAAGACCGAGACGATCACCAGCAGGGCGAGTTTGCCCTTGATGGAGCGGACCGGGTCGAGCGGCCGGATGTCGGCCCAGACCCGGCGGGCGGCGCGGGCGGCCAGGGTGGGCTGCCGCATGCCGGCGGTGTCCCCGTCGCGTTGCTGTGGAAAGGTCATTGGTCCCCTGTGCTTCCCCCGTGTGTGCTCCCCCCGCGCGGTTCGCGCGGCGGTCCGGGATGCGGGCCCCCCGGAGGCCCGGTGCCCGGTGACCCTAGGGGTGCGGGGCCTCCAGGGCGTATCCGACGCCGTGGACGGTGCGGATCCAGCTGGCGCCGATCTTCCGGCGCAGCGCCTTGACGTGGCTGTCGACGGTGCGGGTGCCGGAGGCGTCCGTCCAGTCCCAGACCTCGGCCAGCAGCTGCTCGCGGGTGAGCACCGCGCGCGGCTGGGCGGCCAGGCAGGCGAGCAGGTCGAACTCGGTCGGCGTCAGGTGGACGTCGCCCGAGGCCAGCCGGACCCGGCGCTGCACATGGTCGATCTCCAGCTCGCCGAAGCGCAGGCTGCCGAGCGCCGGCGTCCTGGCCGCCTGCTGGGCGCGCTCGACGCGACGCAGCAGCACGTTGACCCGGGCCGCCAGCTCGCGCATGGAGAACGGCTTGGTCATGTAGTCGTCCGCGCCGACGCCGAGGCCGACCAGCAGGTCCGTCTCGTCGTCCCGCGCGGTCAGCATCAGCACCGGGACCGGGCGCTGGGCCTGGATCCGGCGGCACACCTCCAGGCCGTCGAAGCCGGGCAGCATGATGTCGAGCACCACCAGGTCCGGCTGCCAGGTGTGGAAGCCGTCGACGGCGCCCGGGCCGTCGTGGGCGACTGCGACCTTGAAGCCCTCCGCGCCCAGGCGGGCCGCGATCGACTCGGCGATCGTCGGTTCGTCCTCCACCACCAGCACTCTGCGCTGGCTGCTCACCGTGCCGCCGCTGTTGGTGTTGTCCTGCTGAATTTCTGTCACGGTCACGCCACCGCCCCCAGGGCTGCGGGCCGGCCACCGATGGGGATGGCGGGGCTCCGCTCGTAGTCTTGTTCCGTCGTGGACTGTGCCGGGTCCGCCGTCCCGTCGCGCGCGGGGACCGGAGGGCGGGTGTCGACCGCCCACCTGTCCCGCACACTTCGCAGCGTACGGACAGCGGGTGCCTCCCGGCAGGTGGACCGGACGTTTCCGGCCCGTGGGCCGGCCGTCGGGGCCGTCCGCGGACCCACTCGCAAGTGGGCACGGGCCGATACCTTACCCGGCGATTTTTCACTCCGTAACGGTACGTATGCACCCGGGTTGACGTTGAGACGCCGGTCAGGACCCGTGCCGGCGCGTGAACGGAGAGAAGGTCTGGACCAATCCCGGGTGACGGGCGACCCCGGGCCCGGTGATCCTCACGGGGTTTTCCCAGCGGGCTCCCAGAACCTCGACGTACCGTGGTCACGAGATTGCCGAGGGTGGGATTTCCGGGGCGCGCCGGTACGTTGGCACCGGGTGTGAACCGGTGTCTGCGGATCTGAGCGGAGGCGGCATGGCGGAGTGGCGGCAGGGTGCGGTACCGGCCCGCTCCCGCCCGGCGCCGCCCGCCGGGCCGCCGTACGGCCTGCTGCGGCACGGCCTGCGGGCCGGGGTGGCCGAGTGGGTGCTGGCCCGGGTGCCGACGCCGCGGCGCAACCCTTTCGCGCTCGGCTACCTGGCCGCGGTCGGGGCCACCACCACCTTCGCCAGGCTCGCCGATCCGGAGCTGGTGCTGCGCCTCCAGGAGGCGTCCAGTTCGGACGGGCACAACCTGTTGCACCACCCCGTGCGCGCGCTGCTCTTCAGTGGCTTCTGGGTGGCGGGGCCGATCTGGATGCCCTACCTGTGGGCGTTCGCCTTCACCGTCGCGCCGCTGGAGCGCCGGGTCGGGGCGGCCCGGGCGGCGGCGGTGTTCGCGATCGGGCACATCACCGCCACGGTGCTCTCCCAGGCGGTGGTGATCACCGCCGTGGCGACCGGCCGGATGGAGTCCGAGGCGATGGACTACCTGGACATCGGCGTCAGCTACGGCGTGCTGGCCAGCCTCGGCGCGCTGGCCGGGCTGCTGCCGCCGCGCGGGCGGCTGCTGGCGCTGGGCGGCGTCGGAGCGATGATCGCCGACCAGATCCTCACCGACCGGGACCTGGTCACCGGGATCGGCCACCCGGTCGCGGTGCTCGCCGGGGTGGTGCTCTGGCGCTGGCTCCGGCGGGACGGGGGCGGCAGGCTGCGGCCGCGCCGGCTGCGTACGCCGGCCGCCTCCGCGGCCTCCGCCTCCGGGCCCGGCGGGGCCGCGGTGCTGGACCGCGGGTAGCCCCGCGCGGGGCCTGGGCCAGGCGTTTTTGACAGCCCGGGCCGCGGCCTTCCCTGTTCGCTCACGGCGAACAAGGCCTCGGGAACATCCGGTGCCCGCGAAACCTTAGTCAGGTCAACTCAAGTTCGCTGACTGGGGAGAGATCATGGCATCGACGTCCACACCGCTCACCCTGCCCGTGCTGCCGCTCGACGACGAGGTCGTGCTCCCGGGCATGGTCGTCCCGCTGGAGCTCAAGGACACCGAGGTGCGCGCCGCCGTCGAGGCCGCCCGGGCGGCGGCCACCGGCACCGGCAAGCCCCAGGTCCTGCTGGTCCCGCGGGTGGACGGCTCGTACGCGGCGGTCGGCACCCTCGCCACCGTCGAGCAGGTCGGCCGGCTGGCCGACGGGGATCCGGCGGCGCTGGTCCGCGCCGTCCGCCGGGCCCGGATCGGCGTCGGCACCACCGGTCCCGGCGCCGCCCTCTGGGTGGAGACCACGCCGTTCCGGGAGTCCTCGGCCGGCACCCCGGTGGCCGGGCGCGCCGCCGAGCTGGTCAAGGAGTACAAGACGCTCTCCACCCAGTGGCTGCGCAAGCGTGGCGCCTGGCAGATCGTCGACCGGGTCGCCCAGATCGAGGGCGTCGGCGAGCTGGCGGACAACATCGGCTACGCCCCCTTCGCCACCGCCGAGCAGAAGCTCAAGGTGCTGCTGGAGGCGGACCAGGTGGCCCGGCTGGAGTACGCGCTCGGCCTGCTGCGCGACCACCTCGCCGAGGAGGAGGTCAACGACACCATCCGCAAGGACGTCGAGGAGGGCGTCGCCAAGCAGCAGAAGGAGTTCCTGCTCCGCCGGCAGCTGGAGGCGGTCCGCAAGGAGCTGGCCGAGCTGAACGGCGACCCGGCGGACGAGGAGGGCGACTACCGCGCCCGGGTCGAGGCCGCGGACCTGCCCGGGAAGGTCCGCGAGGCGGCCCTCAAGGAGGTCGACAAGCTGGAGCGCTCCTCCGACCAGTCGCCCGAGGGCTCCTGGATCCGCACCTGGCTGGACACCGTCCTGGAGCTGCCCTGGAACGAGCGCACCGAGGACGCCTACGACATCGCCGGCGCCCGTGCGGTGCTGGACGCCGACCACTCCGGCCTGGCCGACGTCAAGGACCGCATCGTCGAGTACCTGGCGGTGCGCAAGCGCCGGGCCGACCAGCGGACCGGGCCGGCCGCGAGCCCCCAGGAGCAGCCGGGTGGCGGCGCGCGCCGGGCGGGCGGGGGCGCGGTGCTGGCGCTGGTCGGCCCGCCCGGCGTCGGCAAGACCTCGCTCGGCGAGTCGGTGGCCCGCGCCATGGGCCGGAGGTTCGTCCGGGTCGCGCTCGGCGGTGTCCGGGACGAGGCGGAGATCCGCGGTCACCGGCGCACCTACGTCGGCGCGCTGCCCGGCCGTCTGGTGCGCGCCATCAAGGAGGCCGGCTCGATGAACCCGGTCGTCCTGCTGGACGAGATCGACAAGGTCGGCTCCGACTTCCGGGGCGACCCGGCGGCCGCCCTCCTGGAGGTGCTCGACCCGGCGCAGAACCACACCTTCCGCGACCACTACCTGGAGGTCGAGCTGGACCTCTCGGACGTGGTCTTCCTCGCCACCGCCAATGTGCTGGAGGCCATCCCCGGGCCGCTGCTCGACCGGATGGAGCTGGTCCGCCTGGACGGCTACACCGAGGACGAGAAGGTCGTCATCGCCCGGGACCACCTGCTCCCGCGCCAGCTGGAGCAGGCCGGGCTGAAGGACGGCGAGGTCACCGTCGACGAGGAGGCGCTGCGCCGGCTGGCCGGCGAGTACACCCGCGAGGCCGGCGTCCGGAACCTGGAACGCTCGATCGCCCGGGTGCTGCGCAGGATCGCCACGCAGAGCGAGCTGGGCGAGCGGGAGCTGCCCGCCGCGATCGGCGCGGGCGACCTGCGCGCCCTGATCGGCCGCCCGCACCACGTGCCCGAGGCGGCCCAGGAGCCGGCCGAGCGGCGCACCGCCGTCCCCGGCGTGGCCACCGGCCTCGCGGTCACCGGCGCCGGCGGCGACGTCCTCTTCATCGAGGCGTCGCTCGCCGACGCCGAGACCGGCGGCACCGGGCTCACCCTGACCGGGCAGCTGGGCGACGTGATGAAGGAGTCCGCGCACATCGCGCTCTCCTACCTGCGCTCGCGCGGCGCCGAGCTGGAGCTGCCGGTCACCTCGCTGCGCGACCGCGGCGTGCACCTGCACGTCCCCGCCGGGGCCGTCCCCAAGGACGGGCCGAGCGCCGGCATCACCATGACCACCGCGCTGGCCTCGCTGCTCTCCGGCCGCAAGGTGCGCACCGACGTGGCGATGACGGGCGAGGTGTCGCTGACCGGGCGGGTGCTGCCGATCGGCGGGGTGAAGCAGAAGCTGCTCGCCGCCGACCGGGCCGGGGTCACCACGGTGATCATCCCCAAGCGGAACGAGGCCGATCTGGACGACGTCCCGGCCGAGGTGCTGGAGCGGCTCACCGTCCACCCGGTCGCGGACGTCCGGGAGGTGCTGAGGCTGGCCCTGGAGCCGGCCGAGGTGCTGGTCGCCGCCTGACGGTGGGCAGCGGTCCGGGCGTCACCCGGCCCGGCCGCCGGACGGGAGGGGGCGGCAGACCTCGTGCCAGACTGCGAGGATGCCGTCCCCCACGCAGCGAGCCCTGGCCAGGGTGCCGGCCCGTCTGCGCCCGTTCCTGGTCAGGCACCGCAGGCTGGTGAAGGTCCTGCTGGTCGGGGCCTCCTGCTTCGTGCTGACGACGGTGATCAACTTCTCGCTGAAGTTCACCCTGCTGGAGCGGAAACCGGTGGTGGCGCTCACCATCGCGACCGTGGCCGCCACGGCGGTCTCCTACGTGCTGAACCGCCGGTGGTCCTTCCGGGCGGTCGGGCGCCGACGCGAGGCCGCACTGTTCTTCCTGGTCAGCGTGGTGGCGATCGTCGTCAACGACATCCCGCTGATCCTCTCGCGCTACCTCCTGGACCTGCGCGAGCCCCAGGTGAGCGCCCTCACCCAGGAGGTGGCCGACTTCCTCAGCGGGATGGTCGTCGGCACCTTCGTCGCGATGCTGTTCCGCTTCTGGGCGATGCAGCGCTGGGTCTTCACCCGCCTCGCCCAGCCCGTCGCCCGGATGGAGCAGCAGCCCCAGCGGACCTCGTGACGGTGGCCCGGAGCGGCCCCTCCGCGCCCGGCCGACCGCTCCGGGCCACCGGGGCCAAACGCGATTACGCTGCAAACGTCCGGCCCCATGGGCACGGTGCGCGGCAGTCGAGCGGGTGAGGGCGATGCGCGAGACGGACGGTCCCCGGACCGGACCCGCCAGCCAGCAGGGCATGCGCCGGGCCAATCTGGCGCTGGTGCTCGGCGCGATCGCGCGCTCCCCGCGCTCCCGGGCCGAGGCGGCCGCGGAGACCGGGCTGACCAGGGCGGCCGTCTCCTCGCTCGCCGAAGAGCTGATCGCCGCAGGTCTGGTGGTCGAGGAGGGCACGGCCACGTCCAGCGGCAAGGTCGGCCGACCCGGTACCGCGCTGGGCCTCAACCCGCGGGGGCCGGGCGGCATCGGCGCCGAGATCGGCGTGGAGCACCTCGGCGCCTGCGTGGTCGACCTGCGCGGCGAGGTCCGCGCCTGGCGCCGCCAGGAGATCCGCAACCGCGGCCGGCGGCCCGCCGCCGTGATGGCCGACCTCGCCGAGCTGCTGCGCCGGGCCGCCGACGACGCGGGGCTGCGCCCGGCCGGGCTCGCGCTGGCCGTCCCCGGTCTGGTCGGTGCCGGGGGCGGGGTGCTCCAGCGGGCCGCCAACCTGGGCTGGCAGGACGTGCCGATCGCGGCCGAGCTGCGGCTCGCGCTGCGGGCGGCCAACGCGGAGCAGCTGGCCGAGCTGCCGGTGGACGCGGACAACGAGGCCAACCTCGGCGGGCTCGCCGAACTCTGGCTGGGCGGCGGACCCGACCACTTCCTGCACGTCTCGGCCGAGGCCGGCGTCGGCGCGGCGATCGTGATCGGCGGCCGGCTGCTGCGCGGGGCACGCGGTTACGCGGGCGAGCTGGGCCATGTGCCGGTCCACCCGGACGGACCCCGCTGCGCCTGCGGGGCGTACGGCTGTCTGGAGCAGTACGCGGGGGAGGCGGCGGTGCTGCGGGCGGCCGGTCTGGAGGGGGTCCGGGGCGACTGGGTGGCGCTGCTCGCCGAACGGGCCGAGGCCGGGGACGAGGAGGTGCGCGCCGCGCTGGCCGGGGCCGGGACGGCGCTGGGCATCGCCTCGGCCGGGGCGGTCAACCTGCTCGACCCGGCCGAGGTGGTGCTGGGCGGCGGCTACGCCCAGCTGGCGCCCTGGCTGCTGCCGTCGATGCGCGCCGAGCTGGCGGCCCGGGTGACCGTCCGCCCCTGGTCGGAGGACCGGCTGACGGTCTCCCGGCTGGGCCGCCGCGGCCCGCTGCTGGGGGCCGCGGTCGGCGTGGTGCGGGCGATCGTCGCGGACCCGGGCCGTCTGGCGGACTAGGGCTTGTCTGACAGGCCCTGGCGCCCTACGCGTGCACTATCTCGCGGCCGTAGCGCGGCTTGCGCAGCACGGCGAGGAAGGTGATTCCGACGCCGGCCAGCGCCCAGACGGCGAGGACCAGCAGGGGCATGCCCAGGTTGGTGCCGCCGAAGTAGGCGATCGAGCGGGCCGCGTCGGTGCCCGCGCCGTTCGGGATCCACGCCCCGATGGCCCGCCAGAACGGCGGCATCATCGGCGGCGGGAAGACCCCGCCCGCGCTGGGGTTGCCGAGCACCACGAAGAGCAGCACCGCGACACCGATGCCGATGATGTCGAACAGGCACTCCAGTGCCATGGTGACCGCGCCGACCGCGAACACCACCAGGGCGCCCAGGGCGGAGAGGCCCCAGAACGATCCGGGCAGCGCGTTCAGGGCCGGTCCGACGATCACCGCGCCGCCGATGCCGGCCGCGATCGAGTAGAGCGCCAGGGTGCCGAGCCGGATCAGCGCCCGGTGCGGGTTGGCGGGCAGCGAGCCGGCGCTGATGCCGAGGATCGAGGCGACCAGGTAGCCGCCCACGCACCAGCCGATCACCAGGTAGAAGGAGGAGAGGCCGTTGGTGTCGCCCTTGGCCAGCGGTGCCACGTCCTGGGTCACGACCGTCCGGCCCTGCGCCTTGTTCAGGCCGGTGACGACCGACTCGGCGGCCTTGGCGGCCGCCGGGCCGCGGGCGTTGCCGACCAGCAGGGTGTCCTCGGTGCCGGCCGGGTTCACCACCAGCGCGGCGTAGATCTTCTGGTCCTTGAGCTGCTCGGTGGCGGTCTGCGCGTCGGGCGCGGTGACGGCCCGGACGGCGTCGTTCGGCACCGAGTCCAGCGCCTCGACCAGCTTGGGGGAGACCTGCGGCGGGGCGACCACCGCGATCGACAGGTTGTGCGGGGTCGGCTCGTGCAGCGCCCCGACGTACGAGGTGATGAAGCCGAATTGGAGAAGGAGCACGGCAATCACCATCAGCGCCGCGCGCGGGGTGACCGCTCCCTTGAGTTCGGCGACGAGTCCCTGCCCTGGGGCGGCCATCGACATCTCCTTGTGTATGAGGGAAAAACGGATACTTCATACCATCAACTAGTTAGGTTGTTTGTCATCCCGCGCCGGGTCCGGCCCGGGGTGGCCTGCGGGATACTGGCGCGGTGAGTGCGGCGAATACGGTGAGTGACGAAGATCCCCTGCTGGCGGTGGAGCGCGAGGTCGCGCTGATGTTCCGGCGGGGCCGGGCCCGGGTGGCGGAGCTGTCCCGCCGGGGCCATCCCCGGCTGGAGGGCATGGCGTACAGCATGCTCGGCTACATCGAGCAGGCCGGCCGGGTGCGGGTGACGGACGTCGGCGTGCACTTCGCTGTGGGCAAGGCCACGGTGAGCCGGCAGATCAGAGCGCTGGAGGAGCTGGGTCTGGTGTCCCGGGAGGCGGATCCGCAGGACCGCCGGGCCGCGCTGGTCTCGCTGACCGAGGACGGGCGGCGGCGCTACCTGGGCGCCCGGGACGTCCGGGTGAAGCGGGTGCGGGAGCTGATGGAGAACTGGTCCGAGGAGGACGTGGTCCGCTTCGCCGAGTTGCTGCACCGCTTCAACGACGTGGTCGGGGAGGCCGTCGCGCCCTGAGCCGCTGCGGGGGCCCCGGCGCCGGCCGGGGCGGGGTCGTACGGCGGGACTTTACTTGGGCTTGAAGAAAGTTGCCTTAGTCAACCATCGCCCCTATGGTTGCTTAAGGCAACGATTTCTCGCATCCCCCGTACCCCGCAGAAGGACCCAGATGACCGTCACCACCCACGCCGCGACCGGAGCCGCCACCGCCGACGACCAGCCCATGACGCACCGGCAGGTGATGGAGGCGCTCTCCGGCCTGCTGCTCGGTCTCTTCGTGGCCGTGCTCTCGTCGACGGTCGTCTCCAACGCGCTGCCGCGGATCCTCACCGACCTGCACGGCGGTCAGTCCGCCTACACCTGGGTGATCACCGCAACCCTGCTCACGCTCACCGCCTCCACCCCGATCTGGGGCAAGCTCTCCGACCTCGCCAGCAAGAAGCTGCTGCTGCAGATCGCCCTGGTGATCTACATCGCCTCCTCGGCGCTGGCCGGTCTCTCCCAGAACACCGGTCAGCTGATCGCCTGCCGCGCCCTCCAGGGCATCGGCGCCGGCGGTGTCACCGCGCTGGCCCAGATCTGCCTGGCGGCGATGGTCCCGCCGCGTGAGCGCGGCCGGTACGGCGGCTACTTCGGCGCCGTCTTCGCCCTGGCCACCATCGGCGGGCCGCTGATCGGCGGCGTCATCGTGGACACCTCCTGGCTGGGCTGGCGCTGGTGCTTCTACGTCGGCATCCCGTTCGCGCTGGCCGCGATCCTGGTGCTGCAGCGCACCCTCAAGCTGCCGGTGGTCAAGCGCAAGGTGAAGATCGACTACCTGGGCGCGCTGGTCATCACCGGCGCCGTCAGCCTGCTGATGATCTGGATCACGCTGGCCGGCAAGAACTACGCCTGGCTCTCCTGGCAGACCGCGGCCATGGTCGGCGGCGGCCTGGTGCTGGGCGCCCTGGCCGTGGTGATCGAGCGCCGGGCCGCCGAGCCGATCATCCCGCCGCACCTCTTCCGCTACCGCACCGTCACCCTGGCGGCGGTCGCCAGCGTGCTGGTCGGCATCGGGATGTACGGCGCGACCACCTTCCTCAGCCAGTACTTCCAGCTGGCCCGGGAGAAGTCCCCGACCATCGCCGGCCTGATGACCCTGCCGATGATCCTCGGCCTGGCCGTCTCCTCCACCGTGGCCGGAAAGATGATCACCAAGTACGGCAAGTGGAAGGCGTACCTCGTCTCCGGCACCCTGCTGCTGGCGATCGGCTTCGCCCTGCTCGGCACCGTCCGGGCCGACACCCACTACGGGCTGCTCTCGCTCTACATGGCCATCACCGGCGTCGGCCTCGGCCTGACCATGCAGAACCTCGTCCTGGCGGTGCAGAACACGGTGGCGCGGAGCGAGCTCGGCGCGGCCAGCTCGGTGGTCACCTTCTTCCGCACCATGGGCGGTGCGATGGGCGTCTCCGCGCTCGGCGCCCTGATGAACAACAGGGTCGGCCACTACCTGACGGAGAACCTCACCGCCGCGCACATCCCGGCCGCCGGCGCCGGCGGTGGCGGCATCCCGGACCTGCACAAGCTGCCCGCCCCGGTCGTCCCGCTGGTGACGGACGCCTTCGGGCACGGTGTGGGCGTGGTGTTCCTGGTCGCGGCGCCGTTCGCGCTGCTGGCCTTCATCACGGTGCTGTTCATCCGGGAGACCGCGCTGCGCACCTCGCAGCAGGACTGAGCCCGGGGCGGCCGACCGGCCGGACGGCGTCGGGACGGCGGGATGAGGAGAGGGGCCGGGGAGTGGTGATTCCACTCCCCGGCCCCTCTCCTTCACGGCCGTACGGCCGTGCTACTTGCCGGCGATCAGCGTCAGCCCGTAGACGACGGCCGCCGCGCAGACGCCGAAGCAGGCGTACGCGCCGGCCAGCGCCAGCCGGCCGCTGCCGCCGGCGGCCGGGGCGTCCGTGTCCGCGTGCCGGGCCGTCACGGCCTCGCGGCGGGAGAGCGCCAGGATGCCGAGCGCGAAGACGGAGACCACGGCGACGGTGATGCCGAAGCTGACACCGGCGGTCTGGGCCAGGGCGTTCCACTTGATGTGCATGGTGTGTGCTCCTCAGCCTGCGGCGCTCAGGCCGCGACCGTGGTCGAGGCGGGGGTGGGGGTGACGGGCGCGGGGGCCGGGGCGACCTCGACCGGGGTGATGTCGTTGACGTTGTCCGCGCCGACCGGCTGGCGGCGCGAGATGAGCCACATCGCGCCCGAGCCGGCCACCAGGGCGGCACCGGCCACGACCACGCCCCAGGTGCCCTGCTCGACCAGGAAGGCCGCGCCGCCCGCCACCGCGGCGGCCGCGGGCAGGGTCAGGCCCCAGGTGTAGACCATGCGGCGGACCAGGCTCCAGCGCAGCTCGCCCTTCGGGCCGCCGAGGCCGGCGCCCATGATGCCGCCCGAGCAGACCTGGGTGGTGGAGAGGCCGAAGCCCATGTGCGAGGAGGTCAGGATGACGGTCGCGGCGGCCGACTCGGAGGCGAAGCCCTGCGGCGCCTGGATGTCCGCCAGCCCCTTGCCCATCGAGCGGATGATCCGCCAGCCGCCCATGTAGGTGCCGAGTGCGATGGCCGCACCGGCCGAGATGATCACCCAGGTGGGGGGCAGCGCGCCCTTGGGCAGGGCGCCGACCGAGACCAGCGTCAGGGTGATGATGCCCATCGTCTTCTGGGCGTCGTTGGTGCCGTGCGCCAGCGAGATCAGCGAGGAGGAGAACATCTGGCCGGTCTTGAAGCCCTTGGTGACGGTCTTGCCGTCGCTCTTGCGGGTGATCGCGTACGCCAGCTTGGTGGCGCCCCACGAGGCCAGGCCCGCGACCAGCGGGGAGGCGATCGCCGGGATCAGGATCTTGCTGAGCACGGTGTCGAAGTTGACCCCGTTGACGCCGACGCCGACCACGGTGGCGCCGATCAGGCCGCCGTAGAGCGCGTGCGAGGAACTGGACGGCAGACCTCTCAGCCAGGTGAGCAGGTTCCACAGGATCGCGCCGACCAGCGCGGCGAAGATGATCTCGGGATGGATGCCGGCCTTCTCGTTGACGATGCCGCCGGAGATGGTGGTGGCGACCTTCACGGAGAGGAACGCGCCCGCGAAGTTGAGGACGGCCGCGATGGTGACTGCGACCTTCGGGCGGAGGGCTCCCGTGGCGATGGAGGTGGCCATCGCGTTGGCGGTGTCGTGGAAGCCGTTGGTGAAGTCGAAGGCGAGTGCCGTGATGATCACAACGGCTACCAGGAACGAGATGTGTTCCATACCCAAACAATCGTCGTAGTTGTCGCACGGACGTTGGTGTCGGTCGCGACGGTAGGGACGCTTGGTAAACGGAAGGTGAACTGGGTCGGGAATCGTGGTTCCGTGAGTGTCCCACGGGTTTCCAGCGCCTTGCCGCAGGGTGTCCCTGCCCGTGCTGAGCTGGACATTAGTGGAGAAAGTCCTGGTTCGCTCCGGTTTGCTGAGACCTGTCTCACAGATGAACGGAGAATTCATCAGCCGGTCCTGGTGCGGCCTGTTTCCGGCGAGTAACCCATGGCAGGATCGGCGGGGTCCGGGGACCCCGGACGTCGGGCAGGGGCGGGGAGGACGAACCCATGGGCGGGGCTGCACAACGCACGGAGTCGACGGGCGTACGACCGTGGGTGCGGGCCGCCCTGCGCTGCGGAGCCGTGCTCGCGGCCGCCGCGCTCGCCCTGCCACTGGCCACCCAGGCCGCGTACGCCGCCCCCGACCCGGGCGGCCCGGGCGTCGGCGCCCCGGTCACCGTCCCCGGTACCGACCCGCTGGCCGACGCCAAGGCCACCCTCGGCCCGCTGCTCGACCAGCTGCACGAGCTGTACAAGGGCGCCGAGGCGGCCACCGAGCAGTACAACGCCTCCGTCGCCAGGGTCGCCGAGCAGCAGGCCGCGCTCGCCGACCTCCAGGGCCGGCTGGAGCGCCAGCAGAAGCAGGTGGACGCCGGCACCGACGTGGCCGCCCAGCTCGCCGCCGCCCAGTACCGCAACGGCGCCGCCTCCGCCTACGCCGAACTGCTGCTCTCCAAGGACCCGTACGAGGCGGTCACCATCGCCGAGCTGCTCGCCACCGCCAGCCGCTCGCAGTCCGACTTCCTGGACCGGCTCAAGTCCGACCGCGACGCGCTCACCGGGCTGCGGAAGCAGAACGAGGACGCGCTCAAGGACTCCCAGGCGCTGGCCGCCCAGCAGGACGCCGCCAAGGCCAAGGTCGCCACCGACCTGACCGCCGTCGAGCAACTGGTCTCCTCGCTGACCGGCGCCCAGCGCGCCGAGCTGGAGAAGCTGGAGAAGGCCAAGGCCGACGAGGCCCAGCTGGCCTTCCTCGCCTCCGGCGTGCTCGGCAAGGGCGAGCGCACCCCCTCGCTGGCCGGCCGAGCCGCCATCACGTACGCGCTGGCGCAGCTCAACAAGCCGTACGTGTGGGGCGGCGCCGGGCCGGACGTCTTCGACTGCTCGGGCCTCACCTCGCAGGCCTGGCTGCACGCCGGGCGGCCGATCCCGCGCACCAGCCAGGAGCAGTGGGCCCAGCTCCAGCACATCCCGCTGAACCAGATGCGCCCCGGCGACCTGGTCATCTACTTCGAGGGCGCCACCCACGTCGCGATGTACATCGGCGGCGGGCTGGTCGTCCAGGCGCCCCGGCCCGGCGCCGTCATCAAGGTGTCGCCGATCGGCTCGATGCCGATCCTCGGTGCCGTCCGACCGGACCCGGAGACCGCCTCGGACGAGCAGGGCGGCGCCTGGAAGGTGCCGGACCTCCCGGCCGGCTGGGACTCGGTGACCCCGATCGCCCCGAGCCCGGCCAACCAGGTCCCGGCCACGCCCGGCACCCCGGCGCCGGGCACGCCCGCTCCGGGGACGCCGGCCCCCGGCACTCCGGCGCCCGGCACGACGCCGACCGACCCGGCGACGCCGGGCCAGCCGTCCACGCCCACCGGCACCCCGACCGGGACGCCCACCACGACGCCGACCGGCACCCCGACGGGTACGCCCACCGGCACCCCGAGCACCGGCACCCCGACCGGGACGCCCACCGATTCGCCGACCGACACTCCCACCGGCACCCCGACGGGGACGACGCCGTCCGGCACGGGGACCCAGGCGCCCACGGGCACCGGCTCGCCGTCCGGCAAGGGGTCGTCGGCCGCGTCCGCCACGGCCGGCGCCACCGGCACCCTGCCGGCCAACCAGAACTGACCGGCCCGCCCGTGGCCCGGGGCTCAGGCCCCGGGCCCGGCGGGCTCAGCGGGCGCCGCTGTCCGGCTCGAAGCGGATCACCACGGCCTTCGAGGTCGGGGTGTTGCTGATGTCGGCGGTGGAGTCCAGCGGCACCAGCACATTGGTCTCCGGGTAGTACGCGGCCGCGCCGCCCCGGGCCACCGGGTAGTGGACCACCTTGAAGTGCGGGGCGCGGCGCTCCACGCCGTCCTTCCACTCGCCGACCAGGTCGACGTACCCGCCCTCGGGCAGGCCGAGTTCGGCGGCGTCGGCGGGGTTCACCAGGACCACCCGGCGGCCGCCGGTGATGCCGCGGTAGCGGTCGTCCAGACCGTAGATCGTGGTGTTGTACTGGTCGTGCGAGCGCAGTGTCTGGAGCAGCAGCCGGCCGGCCGGCACCTCGGGCGCGGTGAGCGGGTTGACGCTGAAGTTGGCCCGGCCGGTCGCGGTCGGGAAGGTCCGGGAGTCGCGTGGGCCGTGCGGCAGGGTGAAGCCGCCGGGCCGGCGGACCAGGTCGTTGAAGTTCTCGAAGCCCGGCACCACCCGGGCGATCCGGTCCCGCAGGGTGTCGTAGTCGGCGGCGAAGTCCTCCCACGGCACGCTGTCCTGCGGCCCGAGCACGACGCGGGCCAGCCGGCAGACGATCGCCACCTCGGAGAGCAGGCCCGGCGCGGGCGGGCGCAGGCCGCCGCGCGAGGAGTGCACCTGGCCCATCGAGTCCTCGACGCTGACGAACTGGGCGCCCCTGGCCGTGATGTCCCGGTCGGTGCGGCCGAGGGTGGGCAGGATCAGCGCCCTGGCGCCGGTCACCACGTGCGAGCGGTTGAGCTTGGTGGAGACGTGCACGGTCAGCCGACAGCGGCGCATCGCCGCCTCGGTGACCTCGGTGTCCGGGGTGGCCGCGACGAAGTTGCCGCCCATCGCGAAGAACACCTTCACCCGGCCGTCGCGCATCGCGCGGATGGTGTCCACCGAGTCGTGGCCGTGCGCGCGCGGCGGCTCGAAGCCGAACTCCTTGCCGAGCGCGTCCAGGAAGGCGGCGGACGGCCGCTCGAAGATGCCCATCGTCCGGTCGCCCTGAACATTGCTGTGCCCGCGGACCGGGCAGACCCCGGCGCCGGGCCGGCCGACGTTGCCGCGCAGCAGCAGGAAGTTGACCACCTCGCGGATGGTCGGCACGGCGTGCTTGTGCTGGGTGAGGCCCATCGCCCAGCAGACGATGACCTTCCGGGAGGCCAGCACCAGCCGGCCCAGCTCCTCGATCTGCTCCCAGGGCAGGCCGGTGGCGGCCAGCACCTCGGCGCGGTCGGTGGTCCGGGCCTCGGCGGCGAACTCCTCGAAGCCGTGGCAGTGCTCCTCGACGAACGCCCGGTCGACGCCGCCGTCCGCCTCCAGGATCAGCTGGTTGAGGGCGCGGAACAGGGCGAGGTCGCCGCCGAGCCGGATCTGCAGGAAGAGGTCGGTCAGCTTGGTGCCGTGGCCGACCAGGCCGCGGGCGTGCTGCGGGTTCTTGAACCGTTCGAGGCCGGCCTCGGGCAGCGGGTTGACGCTGACGACGGTCGCGCCGGCGCGCTTGGCCCGCTCCAGGGCGGAGAGCATCCGGGGGTGGTTGGTGCCCGGGTTCTGGCCGGCCACGATGATCAGGTCGGCCTGGTAGAGGTCCTTCAGACTGACGCTGCCCTTGCCGATGCCGAGCGTCTCGGTGAGCGCCGAACCGGACGACTCGTGGCACATGTTGGAGCAGTCCGGCAGGTTGTTGGTGCCGAGGCGGCGGGCGAGCAGCTGGTAGGCGAAGGCGGCCTCGTTGCTGGTCCGGCCGGAGGTGT
Source organism: Kitasatospora sp. NPDC088351 (assembly GCF_040685575.1). Taxonomy (NCBI): domain Bacteria; kingdom Bacillati; phylum Actinomycetota; class Actinomycetes; order Kitasatosporales; family Streptomycetaceae; genus Kitasatospora; species Kitasatospora sp. NPDC088351. The sequence goes on from NZ_JBFBIL010000003.1 coordinate 116,058, forward strand.
AGAAGGCGGCGCCGTTCGGGGTGTCCAGGGCGCGCAGCTCCTCGGCGACGATCCCGATGGCGTCGTCCCAGGAGACCGGGACGTAGTGGGTGGCGCCCTCGTCGAGCAGCATCGGCCGGGTGAGCCGGCCCTGCTGGCCGAGCCAGTAGCCGGAGCGCCCGGCGAGTTCGGCCACCGGGTGGGCGGCGAAGAACTCGGCGGTTATCCGCCGCTCGGTGGCCTCCTCGGCGACGGCCTTGGCGCCGTTCTCGCAGAACTCGGCGGTGTGCGTCCTGCCGGGCTCCGGCCAGGCGCAGCCGGGGCAGTCGAAGCCGTCCGGCTGGTTGACCTTGCGCAGGGTGGCGAGGGTTCGGCGGGTGCCCATCTGCTCGGCGGCCATCCGCAGACTGTGGCCGACCGCGGGTAGCCCGGCCGCCGCGTGGTGGGGCGCCGACACCTGGGGGGCGTCCTGCGCGGGATCGCTCTGCGGGGCCTGCTTGGCCATGACCGCTCTCCTCCGGCTCGTCCGGGCCGCGCGCCGGTGCGGGCCCGCGCCCCATCCTTCCACCCGGCGGGTGGCCGGGGGCAGGGCCGGGCGCGGGCCCGGTACGGGCTTCGGCGGCGGCGCCGCTCCCCGGCGGCCCGGCTCCCCGGCGGCTCAGGCGGCCAGGGCGGCTGCCTGGGTCCCGGCGAGGGCGCGGAGCAGGGTGCGGGCGGCGGCGTCGTTCTGGCGGAAGCCGGGGGAGTCGGTGCGCGGGCGGGCGAAGGCGGCGGCCGCGCGGAGGCTGGTGTGCGGACCGAGGGCGGTGCGGCGCGGGTGCGGGGCGCCGTCCAGGGCCGGGTCCAGGACGCGGCTGTCACCGGGGGCGATGGTGAGCAGCCCGGAGCGGTGGGTGTACTCCTCGTCCGCGACCACCTCCTCGACGATCCGCCCGGCATGGTGCAGCCCGGCCAGCAGCGGGTCGCGGGTACGGGCCAGGGCGTGCCTGGGCAGGTACGCCTCGACCAGGGCGGTGGCGGTGACGGTGTGGCCGGGCACGGTGGCGCCGGAGGCCCGCCAGGTGCCGGTGGTCTCGTCCCGCTCCACCCGGACGCCCGCGCCGAGGAAGCGGACCACGCCCGCCTCGGAGAGCGCGAGCAACTGGCGCAGCCGGAAGCCGGGCGGGCCGGAGACGAGGTAGCTGAAGTAGCCGAAGAACCACTCGTCCACCTCCTCGCCGACCGAGCGGGCGGTGAGCCGGCCGGAGGCGAGGATGCGGGGCACCTGCCCGAAGAGCGAGAGCAGGGCGAGGAAGGCGCCGAGGTCGGTGCTGTGGGCGGGGTCGGCGCGGCGGTCGGCGTCGGCGGTGATGTAGTCGCGCAGGTGCCGCTGGAGCTCCTCGGCCGAGCCGAGTTCGAGGCCGGCCAGCGGGAAGTCCAGCCGTTCGAAGTCCAGCCGGTCGGCCGGGTCGGGGACGGCCGCGGCGACCAGCTCGCCGAGCTCGGGGGAGTACCAGTCGTGCCGGTCGTACCCGGCCAGGAACTCCGGCCAGGGCAGCGCGGTGCGTTCGGGGTGGGCGTGGAACAGCTCGTGGTAGTGGCCGAAGCCGATGTCCTTGGCCATCAACGGCCAGAAGTCGCGCCGTAGTTCGAGCGGGCCGGGGCGGGCGAGGACGGTGTCCACGGCGGTGGCGTCGAAGTAGCGGGGGAGCGGGGCGGGCGGGCCCTGGAGGCGGTAGCCGGTCTTGGAGTGGTACGGCACGCCGCGCCGGGAGCCGACGTGGATCACCGGCTCGCGGCCGGAGGGGCGGTAGGCCAGGCCGTCGGCGGTCTCCTCGAAACGGCCGCCGCGGCCCTCGGTGAGCAGGGCGACGAGGTCGACGAAGGCCAGGCCGAAACCGCGCAGGACGAGCCGTTCGCCGGGTGCGATGCCGGAGAGGTCGGCGTCGGCGGAGAAGGCGGGCGGGAGGTGGAAGCGGCCGTGCCGGGCGGCGAAGTCGGCGTCGGCGGCGTACCGGGGGTGTGGCGCGGAGTCGAGGTGGCCGAGGGTGAGCACGACCTGGTCGGCGGTGAGCACCCGGTCGCCGAGGTGGACCAGTTGCGGCCCGTCGCCGGGGCCCTCGATCCGGCGGACGGTGTCCCGGTGCACGGTGACGGTGACCTGCGGCGGCAGGTCGGCCACGGCGCGCCGGAACACCCAGTCCAGATAGGCGCTCTGGGCCCGGCGGGTGGGGAAGTCGGTGGGCGCGAGGGTGCGCAGCTCGGCCCGGACGCCGGGGTCGGGTATCTCCTGGTAGGGCGCGAACTCCTCGCTGCGGGCGGCCCATTCGGCGAGCGAGGGGCCGGGGCGGACCGGCCCCTCGATGGTGGACTTCTCGTCGGTGAACATCGTGACGTCCTCGGCCATCGAGTTCATCCGCAGCAGCGGGGACTGGTCGTAGCGCCAGATCCGGCCGCCGCCGGGCGGGTGGGGGTCGACCAGGTGGATGTGCAACGGCCGCCGGGCGGGCAGCAGTTCGGCCGCGTTGGCGGCGATCCGCTCCAGCAGCCCGGTGCCCCGTGGCCCGGCGCCGACGATCACCAGGGTGTTCACCGGGCCTCCCCGGCGGCCCGGCCGGCGACGGCAGCGGCGTCGGTGGCATCGGCATCGGCATCGGCGTCGGCGGCGGTGCGCAGCCGGCGGTAGGCGGCGCGGGCCCGCTGCAGCGGGGTGGGCGGCAGGCCCTCGCGGGTGGCGCCCTTGGCGTAGTGGCGCTCGACGTAGTACTGGCCGATGGAGAGAACGGTGGTGATCACGATGTACCAGATGGTGGCGACCAGCAGCATCGGGATGACCTGGTAGCTCTGCAGATAGACCAGCTGCACCGAGTACAGCAGGTCGGAGACGGCCAGCACGCTGATGATGCTGGTGCCCTTGAGCGCGCCGATCAGCATGTTGCCCGCGGTCGGCACGATCGAGCGCATCGCCTGGGGGACGACGATCCGGCGCAGCACCCGCCAACGGCTCAGCCCGAGCGCGGAGGCGGCCTCCAGCTGGCCGCGGTCGACCGAGAGGATGCCGCCGCGCACCACCTCGGCGCCGTACGCGGCCTCCAGCAGGGTGAGGCCGATCACGGCGGTGAGGGTGGGGCCGATCAGGTTGACGGTCTTGACGGTGACGAACTCCGGGCCGAACGGGATGCCGAGGCCGAGGGTCGGGTAGAGCGCGCCGATGTTGAAGAAGAGGAGCAGCTGCACCAGGGGCGGGGTGGAGCGGAAGATCCAGATGTAGACCCAGCTGAGTGTGCGCAGCACCGGGTTGGTGGAGAGGCGCATGGTGGCGAGCAGGGTGCCGAGGACGAAGCCGAGGGTGAGGGTGACGGCGGTCAGCCAGAGGGTGAGGGTGAGGCCGTTCAGGACGGAGGTGGCGGTGAACCAGTCGGCCACCACGTCCCACTGGAAGGCGTCGTTGCGGATCGCCGAGCTGACGGCCATCGCGAACAGCAGCAGGGCGACGGCGGCGGAGACCCACTGCCCGGGGCGGCGGCGGGCGACGATCCGGGCCTCGGCGGGGCCGGTGGCGGGACCGGTGGCGGGGTCGGCGGCGGGGTCGGCGGTGGGTCCGGTGCTCTTGCGGAGGGCGGGTGCGGGGAGGACGTCCTGCGGGGTGGCCATGAGGAGGACTCCAGGCTGGAGGTGCGGGCAGGCGGGGAGGTACGGGTGTGGTCACGTACTGCCGTCGCACCGGCCCGCGTCCCTCAACGCGGCCGGCACTGCACTGCACTCCGCTGTGATCGTACGCATGCTCGATCGGCGCGTGTCAAGGGCGGGATGACAGGGTCGCGGGGCGACAGGAGATCGCAACAGAGCGGTAATGGAGGGTGGTTGACGTACCGCATCGGCGGCTGTTCAACTTGGGGCCATGTACGCCGAGCAGCCCCTGGTCACCCGCGACCACATCGACTTCGGTCGGGTGTGGTCCGCGGCGTGTCGCGGCTGACCCGGCAGCGGGCCGCCCAGCCGGCCCTGCTCTCCTCTCGGAGACCCCTCCCTCGGTGCCCCGACGCGGGCCGGGAAGCCGTCCACCGCTGACGGCTGATCAGGCGCACGCTGCCGCCTTCCGCTTCGCCCTCCTCCCCACTGCGCTCCGGCAGTTCCCCGGTCACCGATTCCGCCACCGTCGCCTGCACCTTCACCCCTTCACCGTCGCCGCCGCGCAGCCGTGTTCCGCGCCTCGCGTGCCGCGTCCGGCTCCGCCATGGCCTGCTCCGGCCCCGGCCCACCCGCGGTCCACCGGATGTCCGCACAACCCGAAAGGTCAGTCACCATGCCCGACAAGCTCCAGATCCCGCTGGTCCACCGGCCGAACGCGTCCTGCGCCGCGAAGGCGGCCCGGGCCGAGCGCGACCGCCACCAGCTGATCGCGGTGCAGGCGTGAGCCGTACCGGCCTGGCCGTCGAGGTCCGCCGGGTCACCATCGACGACCCGCTGGTCGAGCCGCTGCTGCGCGAACTCACCCACGAGTACGTCAGCCGGTACGGAGCGGACGCCCACCAGGAGATGACCCGCTACCCGAAGGACGCCTTCGCGGAGCCGGCCGGCGTCCTGCTGCTCCTGCTGGAGGACGGCGAGCCGGTGGCGGGGGGCGCGTACAAGCGGTACGACCAGCGGACCGCCGAGCTGAAGCGGATGTGGACGCACTCCGCACACCGCCGCCGGGGCCTGGCGCGCAGGGTCCTGACGGAGCTGGAACGGGCCGCCGAGGCGGCCGGCTACACCCGTATTTACCTCACCACCGGGCCACGCCAGCCGGAGGCCAAGGGCCTCTACCTGGCGACCGGCTACACCCCGCTCTTCGACGTCACGGCCGACCCGCTGACCATCGGCCCGCTGCCGTTCGAGAAGCACCTGCCCGGCCGCACCGTCCGAACCCCCGAAAGGCACCGACTCCCGTGAGAACCACCATCGTCCGCCGCCTGTACGCGGCCACCGCCCTGCTGCCGGTCCTGGCGCTGGCCGCGTGCGGCTCGGACCCGAAGATCGCCGCCCGGCCGGGTGGCGGCGGCGAGGCGCTCGCCGCCGCCACGCAGGACATCGTCTCCGGGATCGCCAGGTCGGACGCCGCCGCCGCACTGCTGCCGGAGGACGTCCGCACCTCCGGCACGGTGAAGTTCGGGTCCTCGTTCGGCACCCCGCCCGGCGCGTTCTACGCCGACCAGGCCACCAAGAAGGCGGCCGGGATCGACATCGACTTCACCGACGCGGTGGCCAGGGTGCTCGGCCTGACCGTGCAGCGCGAGGAGGCCGCGTTCGAGACCATCCTGCCCGCCCTCGGCAGCGGCAAGTTCGACGTCGGCACCGGCAACTTCGGCGTCACCACGGCCCGGCTGAAGACCATCGACTTCGTCACCTACATCGACGACGGCCAGGGCTTCGCGGTCAAGAAGGACAACACCACCATTCAGCCGGTCACCGACCTGCTCCAGCTCTGCGGCCTGACCATCGGCACCGGTGCCGGCACCACCTTCGAGACCACGCTCAACAGCAGGAAGAACGTCTGCACCGACGCGGGCAGGAAGCCGTACGAGGTGAAGGCGTTCAGTGACACCGGCGCCGCGCTGACCAGCCTCCAGCAGGGCCGGGTGGACATCTCGATGTCCACCATCAACGGCCTGCGCTACCAGGCCGCGCAGGAGGCGTCCGGGACGAGGTTCCTCGGTGAGTTCCACCGTCTGGACGTCGGCTTCGCCTTCAAGAAGGGCTCCACGCTCACCCCCGCGTTCCAGGCGGCCGTCAACCAGCTGATCAAGGACGGGACGTACGAGCGGATCCTCGCGAAGTGGGGAGTCGCCGACTCGGCCATCAAGGAGTCCCTGATCAGCCCGCCCGAGCACGCGTGATCCCCTGTCCGGGCTTCGGGCCCCCCTGCGTCAGGTCTCCTGGAGGAATCCCACCATGACCGTCACCACCGCGACCGGCCCCCTGGTCAAACCGGCGGCCAGACCGGCCGCCGCCCTCGACCTGGGTGAGCTGGCCGGGCTCCGGACCGTCCCCGCCTGGCACCCCTGGCGCTGGGCGGCCGGCCTCGCCGCGCTCGTCGTCCTGGCCCAGTTCGCCCACGGGCTGGCCACCAACCCGGGCTGGGACTGGGCCACCTTCCGGCTCTTCTTCTCCGCCGACACCATCCTGCGGGCCGTCGGCCGCACCCTCGAACTCACCTTCTACGGCACCGTGCTGGGCTTTCTGCTGGGCGCCGTGGTGGCCGCGATGCGGCTGTCCCGCAGCGCGGTCCTGCAGTCCATCGCCTGGGCCTACGTCTGGGCGTTCCGGTCCATCCCGCTCATCGTCCAGCTGGTCTTCTGGTTCAACCTGTCCTATCTCTACAAGCGGTTCGGCGTCGGCATCCCGTTCGGCCCGACCTTCGCGGACTTCGAGACGGTCGGCGTGCTCGGCGCGATCGGCGCCGCCGTGCTCGGCCTCGGCCTGCACCAGGCCGCGTTCGCCGCCGAGATCATCCGCGGCGGCATCATCTCCGTCGACGCCGGCCAGCGCGAGGCCGCCGCCGCGCTCGGCGTCCCGCGCTGGCGCCAGGCCTGGCGGATCGTGCTCCCCCAGGCGATGCGCGGCATCCTGCCGGCCGCCGCCAACGAGGTGATCTCGCTCTTCAAGGGCACCTCGGTGGTCTATGTGATGGCCATCGGCGAGCTCTTCTACCAGGTGCAGGTCGTCTACGGCCGCACCGGCCGGGTGGTGCCGCTGCTGATGGTCGCCACCGTCTGGTACGTGCTGCTGACCACCGTGCTGTCGATCGGCCAGTACTACGTCGAGCGCTACTTCGCCCGGGGCGCCGAGCGCACCCCGCCGCCCACCCCGCTGCGGCGGGCCCTGGCCTTCGTCCGGGGCCTCCGGACCGGCCGCGGTCCCGCTGGTGCCGCTGCCCGTGCCCCCGCTCGTGCCACCGCCGACAAGGCCCCCGGAGGACGCTCATGACCACGCTCGCCGCCGAACCCATGGTGCAGGTCAGGGGCCTGCACAAGAGCTTCGGGCAGCTCGCCGTGCTGCGCGGCGTCGACCTCGACGTCCCGGCCGGCTCGGTGACGGTGGTGCTCGGTCCGTCCGGCTCCGGCAAGTCCACCCTGCTGCGCGCGATCAACCACCTGGAGAAGCTGGACCGGGGCTTCGTCGCCATCGACGGCGAGCTGATCGGCTACCGCCGGTCCGGCGACCGGCTGCACGAGCTCAAGGAGCGCGAGGTGCTGCGCCAGCGCACCAACATCGGCTTCGTCTTCCAGAACTTCAACCTGTTCCCGCACCTCACCGTGGTGGAGAACATCATCGAGGCGCCGGTCAGCGCGCTGCGCCGACGGAAGGCCGAGGCCCGGGCGGCCGCGCTGGACCTGCTCGGCCGGGTCGGCCTCGCGGACAAGGCGGACGCCTACCCCCGGCAGCTCTCCGGCGGGCAGCAGCAGCGGGTGGCGATCGCCCGCGCGCTGGCCCTGGAACCCAAGGTGCTGCTCTTCGACGAGCCCACCTCGGCGCTCGACCCGGAGCTGGTCGGTGAGGTGCTGGACGTCATCAAGGGCCTGGCCGGGAGCGGCACCACGATGATCGTGGTCACCCATGAGATCGGCTTCGCCCGCGAGGTCGCCGACACCGTCGTCTTCATGGACGGCGGCGTGGTGGTCGAGCAGGGCCCGCCGGGTGCCGTCCTGGACGACCCGCAGCACGAGCGCACCCGCGCCTTCCTCGCCAAGGTCCTCTGACCCCGGCTCGCGCCGTCCCCGAAACCCCTTCACCCGTCAAGGAGTTCCGCCATGTCCCTGCCCCGCCGTGCCCTCGTGACCGCCGTCGCGGCCGCCGCCGCCCTCACCCTGGCCGCCTGCGGCGGCTCCTCGGACGCCACGGCGGAACTCGCGCCCGCCAAGGGCAGCACCGCGCCCAACGGCATCACGGTCAATCTGACGCCCAATCAGAACCGCGTCACCACACCGAAGGTCGACGCCATCGCGGCACTGGTCCCGGAGGAGATCAGAAAGAGAGGGACGCTGACGGTCGTCGACTCGCTCGGCACCACACCGCCGCTGGACTTCTACGCCAACGACGACAGGACCATCATCGGCGTCGAGCCGGACATCGCCTCCCTGATCGCCAACGTCCTGGGCCTGAAGGCGGAGTTCAACCCGGTCTCCTGGGAGAACATCTTCGTCGGCCTGGACAGCGGCAAGTACGACGTCGGCTTCTCCAACATCACCGTCACCGAGGCCCGCAAGGAGAAGTACGACTTCGCCACCTACCGGCTGGACATCCTCGGCTTCGAGGCCAGGAAGGGCAGCGGCTGGAAGATCACCGGGCCCAAGGACATCGCCGGCCGGACCATCGCCGTCTCCTCCGGCACCAACCAGGAGAAGCTGCTGGTCTCCTGGAACGAGGAGAACGTGAAGAACGGCCTCAAGCCGGCCGACATCAAGTACTACCAGAACTCCTCCGACTACTACCTCGCGCTCTCCTCCGGCCGGATCGACATCTACGTCGGCCCCAACCCCAGCGCCTCGTTCCACGCCGTCCAGACCGGCGAGACCGAGATCATCGGCACCTACTCGGGCGGCGGCGCCAATGTGGTCGGCAAGATCGCGGCGACCACCAGGAAGGACAACGGGCTGGTCAAGGCGGTCAACGAGGCGCTGAACGAGGTCATCGGGAACGGCAGCTACGGCCAGGTGCTCAAGCGCTGGGGCCTGGACAACGAGGCCGTCCCGACCTCCGAACTGAACCCGGAGGGCCTGCCCAAGCCGAAGCCGTGAGCCGTTCACCCCGATGTCTTCCCCCACCGCTATGGTGGCCCCGGTCGCGGTGAACACCGTTCGGATCCATCGGACTTGGCGGACTGGGGGAAGGCATGAGGGCGGGGGAGGTGCTGGACGGCCGCTACCGGCTGGACCGGGAGCTCGGCCGGGGCGGATTCGGCGTGGTCTGGGCGGCCCACGACACCAGACTCGGCCGTCCGGTCGCGGTCAAGGTCCTCTCCGAGGAGAACGCGAGCGACCAGGAGGCGGTCGACCGCTTCATCCTGGAGGCCAGGACCGTCGGCAGCCTTTCCAACCCGCACATCGTCACCCTGCACGACTACGGCCGGGTGCAGGACGGCGCCTGGTCCACCCACTACCTGGTGATGGAGCTGGTCCGCGGCCGGCCGCTGTCCGCCGTGCTCAAGGAGGGCATCCCCGACCCGGCGCTCTCGCTGCGCTGGATCCGCCAGGTCTGCAAGGCCCTGGACGCCGCGCACCGCTCGGGCGTGGTGCACCGGGACATCAAGCCCGAGAACATCATGATCTCCGAGGCCGGCGAGGCCAAGGTGCTGGACTTCGGCATCGCCCGGCTGCTCAGCCAGTCCGTCGGCCTCACCTCCACCGGCAACGTCATCGGCACCGTGCCCTACCTGGCGCCCGAGTGCTGGGCCGGCGCCCCGCTCGACGGCCGGGCCGACCTCTACGCGCTCGGCATCGTGCTCTTCCAGCTCTGCACCGGCCGGCGCCCGTTCAACGCCGGGACGGCCGCCGCGATGATGTACCAGCACCTGAACGACGTCCCGCCGCCGGTCCGCACCACCGACCCGGCGCTGGCCGCCCTGGTGCGCCAGTTGCTCGCCAAGGACCCGGCCGACCGGCCCGCCGACGCCGCCGAGGTCCGGCGCCGGCTGCGGGACGTCCGGCCCGGCCTGCTCGGACCGGACGACCCCAGCCCCGAACAGCTGCGCCGCCGGGCCGACCAGGCCTGGCAGCGCGGCGCGGACGGCGCCCCGGAGGAGGCCGTCCGGATGCTGGAGGCGCTGATCCCCGACCTCGCCCGGATCTGCGGCCCCACCGACCTGCGCACCCTGCGGACCTGCCACGACCTGGCCCTCTGGCAGGCCCGCGGCGGCAGTCCCGGCGCCGCCGTCGCCCTGCTGCGCGAACTGGTCCCGGCGCTGGCCGGCGAGCCGGACGCCCGCGCCGACGCCCTGCGCGACCTGGACCACTGGCAGCGCGAACGGGACCGTGTCGGCCGGGGGGAGGCGCGCCCGGGGGAGACGCGGCCGGGGGAGGCGCGGCCGCTACCGCTCCAGCGGCTGCTCGGCGGCGGCCCGCAGGGCGGCTGACGCACCGGCCGTGATCGGGTCGCCGTGCCCGAACACCGCCGTCTCCACCGGCAGCGCCGCCAGGCGGCGGAGGGAGCCGGCGGCCCGCGCCGGATCGGTGTTGAACACCCCGCACATGGTCCGGCCCCCGGGTCGAGGTCCACCTCGCCCGCACCCCCCACCACATCGGGGTGATCCTCGACGGCCGCCGCGGACCCGGCGATACCGGTGTCGACCAGGGTCAGCCCGTCCTCGTCCCGCCAGAGGCAGGCCGTCCCGAACTCCAGGGTGATCATGGACAACTCGGGTCGTACGCGGGTGATCTCCATGTCCCGATCCTGCGCGCCGGACTCCCCGCCCACAACGGCTGTCCGCCCTGGGCGTGCGGCGAGGAAGCCGGAAACGGGGGCGGCCCGTCTCCCCGCCGGGCAGGTGGGGAGACGGGCCGCCCGCGCGGCGGGCCCGGTCAGCCGGTGCCGGCCGCCGCGAGCACTCGCGCGTAGGCGCCGGTCGAGTTCCAGCCGCTCCAGCGGCCGACGTTGTAGTCGCCGGCCGCGTCATGGACGATGCCGCCGCTCAGCCCGTACAGCCGCAGGGTGTTGCCGGTCGATGCCGCGGCCAGCTGCTGGATCGAACCGCCCAGGCCGATCACGGACGAGACGTTGGCCCACGCGCTCCAGCGCCCGACCGCGTAGTCGGCGGTGATCTGATGCACGCTGCCGCCGCTCAGCGCGAGGACGTGGAACCGGGAACCCGTGGTGGCGGCCGCGAGCTGGGTCACCGTCCCGGGTGCGCCGAAGAGCCGGGTGATGTCGTCGGCCCACCAGGTGCCCCGGTCGTAGTTGCCGTCGGCCGCGTAGATGTGTCCGTCGGTGCCGAGCGCCGCGAGGTGCAGGGCGTTGCCGAGCGTGGACGCGGCCACCTGCTTGATCCCGGTGCCCAGCCCGAGGGCGCCGGTGATGTCGCCCCACCGGCTCCAGCGGCCCTTGTCGAAGTCCGCGACGGCCTCGTAGAGCCGGCCGTCGGCCACGGCGACCACGTGAAGCTGGTTGCCGATCGCGGTGGCGGCCACATCGGTGACCGTGCCGAGCGGGCCGGCCGCGCCGGCTGCCTCGATGTCGTACCAGTAGACCCAGTTGGACTCGACCAGACGGCGGTCGGCGATGTAGATCCGGCCGCCCTCCACCTTGAGGGCGTGGACCTGGTCGTTGGCGGTGTACGCGGTGGCGACCGGTGGGAGGCTCCCGTAGCGGCTGGGAAGGGTCTCACTGATCTGGTCCCAGACCTTCTGGGTGTAGTTGACACCCGGGGTCATGAGGAAGTCGACGCCGTTGCCGTACACGAGCTGTACCCGTTCACCGGACATCCGGAGCTTGACGTCCGGGGTGTAGTCCACGTCGAGCGTCCGTGCGGCGCTCGACGTGCGCCCGCCCACGTCGGTGGCGGTCATGGTGACGGTGTACCGGCCCGGGCGGCGGTAGCTGTGCCGCGTTTCGCTGTCGAGGGTGCCGTCGCCCCAGTCGACGCGCCGGTCCACGATCCGCCACGGGCTGGTCAGCTGCTGGTCGAAGGTGTATGTGAGGATGCCGCCGAGCGGCCTCAGCGTGAAGTCGACGGTGAGCGGGCCGGCCGGTCGTACGGAGAGGGGGTTCTGGCGCGGGGGGCTGGGCCGCGCCGCGCCCACCTCGTCGATCGCGGTGACGACGGGCAGGAATTCGCCGGCCCGCTCGTAGACGTGGGTGGCGGTCGGCTCGGTGGTCACCACCGGCGGGGTGCCGTCGCCGAAGTCGAACGAGTAACTGAGCTTGGTCGGCCACTGGTTCGTCACCGTCGCGACGGCCTTGACGCTGAAGGGCGTCGGCCCCTGCATGACCGGGTAGGCCGTCCCGATGACGTCCAGGGTCACCTTCCGCAGGCCGGTCCGCTCATAGGCGCCCCGGTCGCGGAAGGTGCCGCGCGGCCCGCCGTTCGGGACGTTGGGGTTGTCCACGGCGGCCTGGCCGAGCAGGTCGGTGGGCAGGAGGCCGGGCGCGTCCGGGTCCGCGTTGTCGAACGCCGCGGTGTTCGCCTCGGTCAGCTCGTAGTCCTCGGTGCGGAGGTAGACGGGTAGCAGATCGAGGTCCTGGGCGCCCTGCCGGGTGGCCGCGGTGAAGGCGGCGGGGGACGGGTACTCGGTGCCGGCCCAGCTGTAGGCGGCGCCGCCCGGCGACGGGTGGACGGTGTTGTAGTCCGCGACGGTGCCCGGTGCGGACTCGGCCGCGACGGAGAGCTGTACGCCGCCGCGGGCCGGGGCGCCTTCGGCGCAGCCGCCCGATCCGGCGTCCGCGCTGTCGACGGCGGCCAGGATGTTGTTCCGGACCGAGACACCGGTGGACGCGCCCGCCACGGCGACGCCCGGGCCGCAGGGCGCCACGACGGTGTTGCTGGTCACGGCCAGGCCGGCCGCGCCGGTCGCCGAGACCGCGCCGCGCGTCGAACGATGGAAGGCGTTCGTGGAAACGACGGTGTCCCGCGCGCCGGGAGCGACCACGACCCCGCTGCTCCCCTGGAAGCGGTTGCGTCCCACGGTCACCTGCCGGCTGTCACCGGAGATCTGGACACTGGCGGTGCTGTCGCCGAGCCCCCTGAAGTCATTGCGCTCGACGACGATATTGCTGGAGTTCGTGACCGCGACGGCGCGATCGTAGTCGTAGAAGGAGAAGTTCCTGATCACCACGTCGTGCACGCCGGTCAGGGTGAACACGTCGGAGGAGTTGGCGCCCGGGACGATCGAGGTCCGGTCGCTGTCCATCCACCGCAGCGTGGGGTCGTCCCCCTCGATGACGATCGGCTTGTCCGGCGTGCCGGACCGCGTGACGCGCACACTCTCGGTGTTTCTGACGAAGCGGTCCACGTGGATGGTCTGCCCGGGTTCCACGATCTTCGCGGCGGCGGAGATGCTGCAGAACGGCCGGTCGGGGGTGCCGGGGCCGGTCTCGGAGCACTGGGACCGACTGGCCATGACGTACAGCGTGGTGGGGGCCTCGGCCGCGATGGCGGGTGCGGGGAGGCCCAGGACGGCGACGGCGGCGGCGGCCGTCAGACCGAGGGTACGGCGTAGTGGCAAGGTTCGGCTCTCTCGGGACTGGTCGGTGTGAAGGGGCGAAAGGAGCCCGGGGCCGCCGTTCGGCGGCGGGCCCCGGGCTCCGTCAAGGGGTGACCGGTCAGCCGGTGCCGGCCGCGGCCAGTACGAAGACCGGGGCCTGCGGGCCGGCGGCGCCGGGGGCGGTGATGTCCGCCCAGCGGGACCAGGCGCCCTTGTCGTAGTCGCCGGCGGCGTCGTAGACGTGTCCGCCGCTGATCGCGTACAGGCGCAGCGAGTTGCCGGTGGAGGTGGCGGCGAGCCGGCTGACGCCGCCGGCGAGGCCGGTGACGGCCGAGACGTTGCCCCAGCCGTTCCAGCTGCCGGTCGTGTAGTTGGCGGCGGCCTGGTAGACGTTGCCGCCGGCCACGGTGAGGACGTGGAACGCGTCGCCGACCATGGTGGCGGCGAGCTGGTTGGCTCCGGCCGGACCGCCGAGGTAGGAGTTCAGGTCACCGGACCACCAGGTGCCCTTGTTGTAGTCGCCGTCGGCGATCCGGACCCGGCCGTCGGCGCCGAGCGCGGCGACGTGCAGGACGTTGCCCGCGAACCCGGCGCCGATCTGGGTGATCTGGCCGGGGAGTCCGGCGGCCGCGGTGACATCGCCCCAGGAGCTCCACCGGCCCGCCGGGTAGTCGGCGACGGCCTGGTACACCCGGCCGTTGGCGGTGAGGACGAGGACGTGGATCCGGTCGCCCGCCTTCGCGGTGGCGACCTGGACGATGTGCTGCTGGCCGACTCCGGCGAGGCTGACCGGCTGCCACTCGCTCCACAGCCGGTCGTAGGCGGACCAGTCGGCGGTCTCCAGGAGGCCGTTGTAGATCTTGAAGGCGTGCAGGCTGCCGTTGGTGGTGTAGGCCTCGGCGAGAGCGGTGGCCGGCCGGTCGGGCTCGGGCCACCGGAGGCGGGAGAAGCCGCTCCACCGGCCCGTGCCGTAGTTGGCGTTGGCGTTGAGCGTCTCGCCGGCGGTCTGGGCGAGGATCCGGATCCGCTGGCCCTGGGTCTCGTCCCACCAGGTGTTGACGGTGGCGTCCAGCACCTCGCTGGTGCCGGCGGTCCGCCCGCCCTCGTCGGTGACGGTCAGGGTCACGGTGTAGCGGCCGGCCCGCGCGTAGGTGTGTTCGACGGAGTAGGGGGAGGCCGGGCTGACCGTGCCGTCGCCGAAGTCGACGGTGAAGCTCTTGACCCGGTACGGCGTGGTGCTGCCCGTGCCGTCGAAGCGGTAGGACAGGTTGCTGCCGATGATGGAGAGCCCGGGCACCAGCGGTCCCGGCGCGTTGACGGTCGCCCCGGTGCCCGAGCGACCGGTGACCTTGCCGCCGAGTCCGTCGGTCACCGTGACGACCGGGCGGTAGGTGCCGACCGCCGTGTAGGTGTGGGTGGCCGAGGGCACGGAGGTCACCACCGGGGCGGTGCCGTCGAGGAAGTCGAACGAGTAGGTCAGCCCGGTGGGCCAGGTGTTCTCGGCCGAGGCCGTCGCCTTGACGGTGAGTGGCGCGGGGCCCTGGGGGCTCGGGAACGCGGAGCCGTTCACGGCCAGGGACACCTGCTTCAGGCCCTGGAGTTCGCGCGCGCCGCGGTCGCGGCCGTTGCTGCCGGGGGCGTTGGGCACGAGCGGGCTGTCGATCGAGGGCCGGCCGGTCAGGTCGGTGGGGAGGATGCCCGGTGCGTCGGGGTCGGCCGAGTCGATGGCGGCCGTGTCGGCGTCGGTCAGTTCGAGCCGGTTGGGCAGGCCGGCGAAGGCGACGTCCTGGTCGACGTCGTGCCCGGCCTGCCCGGTCGCGGCGGCGAAGGCCCCGGGGGACTGGTGACGGGTGTCCCCCCAGCTGTACGCGGCGCCGCCCACCGGGTGGACGAGGTTGTAGTCGATCTTCGTACCGGCGGTCGATCCGGCCCCGACCGCGATCTCGACGTCTCCGGTGCCGCCGGGAACGGTGCCGCACGAGGGCTCCACCTGGCCGCCGGGGCCGGTGTAGCCGATGGCGCCCGTGGCGATGTTGTTCTCGATCACCGCGTTCGGGGACGCGCCGTTGAGCGCGATGCTCGGGCCGCAGACCGCCGCGAGGGTGTTGCTGGTGACGATCAGTCCGGGGGCGTCGGTGGCGGACACCCCGCCGTAGGCGCCGAGGAACTCGTTGGTGGTGACCACGACGTCGTGCGAGCCGGGGTCGACGCCCACCCCGCCCGCGGTCCGGATCCCGTTGCGGCTGACCGTGATGTGGTCGCTCCCGCGGGTCACCCGGACGCTGAGGAACCCGGCCGGGCTCTTGTAGAAGTAGTTCTGGTCGAGGGTCACCTGGTGCGAGTTGGTGACCACCGCCGCGTCCGAGCCGCGGGAGGTGACGTAGAAGCCGCGGACCACCACATCGTGCGCGCCGGAGACGGTGATCGCGGTGGCGTCGCCGTCGATCCGCGGGAGGTGCCAGGGCAGGTCGCCCCAGCGGGTACCGACGAAGGTGATCGGCTTGTCCGGGGTGCCGGACCTGGTCAGCACGACATGCTCGCCGTAGTTCTGGCCGCCCACCTCCACGGTCTGGCCGGGTTCGACGACCTGGGCGGCCTGGAAGATGGTGCAGTACGGCTGGGCCTGGGTGCCGGGACCCTTGTCGGAGCAGTTGGCGCGGGTGTTGTCCACGTAGAGCGTGGTGGGGGGCCCGGCCGCGATGGCGGGTGCGGGGAGGCCCAGGACGGCGACGGCGGTGGCGGCCGTCAGGCCGAGGGCACGGCGTAGTGGCAAGGTTCGGCTCTCTCGGGAATTGCGGGTGTGTAAGGGGGAAAGGAGCCCGGGGCCGCCGTTCGGCGGCGGGCCCCGGGCTCCGTCGAGGGGGGACCGGTCAGCCGGCGCCGGCCACGGTCAGGTTGGCGACGGGCCGCAGCGGACCGGCGGCGCCGGGCGCGGTGACGTCGGCCCACGGGTACCAGACGCCCTTGGTGTAGTCACCGGTGGCGTTGTAGACGTGTCCGCCGCTGATCGCGTACAGGCGCAGCGAGTTGCCGGTGGAGGCGGCGGCGAGGGTGCTGACGCCGCCGGCGAGGCCGGTGACGGCGGAGACGTTGCCCCAGCCGTTCCAGCCGCCGGCCGCGTAGTCGGCGGTGGCCTGGTAGACGCTGCCGCCGGCCAGGGCCAGGATGTGGAACTTGCTGCCGACGGTGGCGGCGGAGAGCTGGGTGATGCCTCCCGGCCGGCCGAGCTGGGCCGGGAGGTCGCCGGACCACCAGGTGCCCTTGTCGTAGTTGCCGTCGGCGACGAGGACGCGGCCCTGGAAGTCGGTCATCGCGATGTGCAGGACGTTGCCGGTGGCGCCGGCCGCGATCTGGGTGATCTGGGTGTTCACGCCCGCCGCGGCGCTGACGTCGGCCCAGCCGCCCCAGCGGCCGGTGTCGTAGTCGGCGGTGTTCTGGTAGACCCGGCCGCTGACGAGGGTGAGCACGTGCAGCTTGTTGCCGATGG
Source organism: Kitasatospora sp. NPDC088351 (assembly GCF_040685575.1). Classification (NCBI taxonomy): domain Bacteria; kingdom Bacillati; phylum Actinomycetota; class Actinomycetes; order Kitasatosporales; family Streptomycetaceae; genus Kitasatospora; species Kitasatospora sp. NPDC088351. The sequence continues at coordinate 132,681 of NZ_JBFBIL010000003.1, forward strand.
CGGCGACCGAGACCTGGCTGACCGGACCGGAGTTGATCGGGTTGCGCTCGGGGACGAGCCAGCCGGTCCACTGGAAGTCGCGGCGGTGCCAGTCCGCGACGGTCAGGCCGCCCCAGAAGACGCGGGCGGTGTGCAGGTCGCCGTTGGCGGTGAAGGCGGAGGCCAGCGAGGCGTTGTTGGAGGCGTTCTGGTCCTCGGTGGAGGGGATGCGGGCCCACGGGTGCCAGACGCCCCTGGTGTGGTTGGCCGAGGCCTCGTTGAGCGGGAGGATGTCCGGGCGGGCGTCCGCGAGGACGCGGACCCGCTCGCCCGAGATCAGGTCCTTCATGTCGTCGGTGTAGTCGACGGTGATCGTCCTGGTGAGGCCGGCGCTGCGGCCGCTTTCGTCGGTCGCCGTCAGCGTGACGTTGTAGCTGCCCGGCCGGGCGTAGGTGTGGCTCCACCCGTAGGGGACGCTGCCGGTGCCGTCGCCCGGGTCGATCGCGTAGCCGTTGACGATCCAGGGGCTGGTGGCACCTCCCGTGAACCTGTACTCCAGGGGCCTGGCCGTCTGCTCGGCGCCGAGGGAGAGAGCCAGCGGCGCGGGCTCCTTGACCGTCGCCATACCGCCCAGGTAGTCGTTGCCGGCGATTTTGGAGCCGGCGCTGTCCTGGACCGTCACCTGGGGGCGGTAGGTGCCGACCGCGGTGTAGGTGTGCTCGACCGTGGGGTCGGTGGTGGTCACCGGCGGGGTGCCGTCGCGGAAGTCGAACACGTAGGTCAGCGTGGTCGGCCAGTTGTTCTGCACCGAGGCGGTCGCCTTGACCACCAGCGGGGCGGCGCCCTGCGGGGTGGGGAAGTTCGCGCCGCGGACGGAGACGGATGCCTGCTGCAGGCCCTGGAGTTCGCGCGCGCCCCGGTCCCGGCCGTTGCCGCCGGGCGTGTTGGGCACCAGCGGGCTGTCGATCGCAGGCCGGCCGGTCAGGTCGGTGGGGAGGATGCCCGGCGCGGCGGGGTCGGCGGAGTCGATCGCCGCGGTGGCGTCGTCGGTCAGCTCCAGCACGGTGGGGAGCCCGGCGGGGGAGAAGGCGATGGACTGGTCGGCGTCGTGCTTCGCCTGCCCGGTCGCGGTGGAGAAGGCCTCCGGGGTCAGGTGGCGGGCGCCGGCCCAGGTGTACCCGACGCTGCTGGGCCTCGGGTGGACGATGTTGTAGTCGACCGTGGTACCCGTGGCCGAGCCGGCGGACACCGCGATCTCGGTGTCCCCCTGACCGCCGGGCACCGAGTCGCAGTTCGGGGTCGAGCCGGCGCCGAGCTGGTGGCCGTAGCCGATGAGGATGTTGTTCTCGACCGAGGCTCCGGCCGAGGTGCCGTTCAGTGCGACGCCCGGACCGCAGGCGGACACGATCGTGTTGTTGGTGACGGCCGACCCGGGGGAGTCGGTGGCCGAGACACCGCTGTAGGGGCCGATGAACTCGTTGGTCGAGACGGTGATGTCATGGGTCCCGGGGTCGGCGCTCACCCCGCCCACGAGCCGGAACTCGTTGCGGCTGACCGTGACATGGTCGCTCTGCCCGGTCACCCGGACGCTCGGCCGGGCGCTGTGGGTGAGGGAGAAGTAGTTCTGGTCGAGGGTGACGTGGTGGGAGCCGGTCACCACCACGGCGTCGGGGGTGCCCAGGTAGAACCCGCGGACCACGACATCGTGGGCGCCCGTGACGGTGAGCGCCGTGTCGCGGGGTGAGAGCTGGGGGAGGTCCCAGGGAGCCGTGCCGTACGGGAGCCCGATGAAGGTGATCGGCTTGTCCGGGGTGCCGGACCTGGTCAGCTTGACGTCCCCGGAGTAGAACCGGCCGCGCACCTCCACGGTCTGCCCCGGTTCGACGACCTGGGCGGCCCTGGTGATGGTGCAGTACGGCTGGGCCTGGGTGCCGGCGCCCGTGTCGGAGCAGGCGGTGGCCGAGGTGTTGTCCACGTAGAGGGTGGTGGCCGGCGCCGCGAGGGCCGGCAGTGGGACGCCCAGGACGACGGTGGCCGCGGCGGCGGTCAGTCCCAGGATGCGTGGTATGCGCACGGTGACTTCTTCTCCGGTGGGCAGGCAGCTCCCCCGCCCCCCCTTGGGGCGCATGGCTGCGGGCCGGGTGTGCACGGACCGGCCAAGTCTGGCAGCGGGTCCGACCGGTCGTCGAGGCAATTGTGAAGATCGTTATGGGGCCCTGATCGAGATGCCCGGGTTGGCCCGGAATGGCTCCGGAGCCGGGTTGTCAGCCGTGCGGGCGGCTCGTTCGCCGCCCCTTCGGCTCGGCGGAAGCGGGAGGAATTCGCCGGGCGGAGCCGTCGGCCACTCCGGCGGGCGCTCAGGTGAAGCTTCTCGGTGTCGGACCGCGGGGCGCCGAGCGCCCGGTCGTGCTCGGCAGAGCCTGAGCACCCCGCCCGGTACCCGGCCCCGGGGGTCGGGGCTACCGAGTGAGAACGGTCCGGAGCCGACCGGTCCGCGGCTCGGCCGGGTCCTCCAGCGCCAGCACGCCGGCCAGCACCTCCGCCGACTGCGGATCGCGCAGCGCCGTCGCCGCGGCCATCGCCACGAACTGGTCCACCAGCCAGTCCCGCAGCTCGGCCACCGGCAGCGTGCGGCCCTCGTCCAGCCAGCTCAGCGACGCGCCCTCGACCACCGAGATCCACGAGCGCACCAGCAGCGTCAGCCGGGGCCCGGCCTCCCGCACCCCGAGGTGGCGCAGCGTCCGCCGGAGCGCCGCCCGCCGCACGTCGTCGACGATCGCCGAGGTCCGCGCCGTCTCCACCACCGAACCGCCGCGCAGCAGCGCCGAGTACCCGGCGTCGTGCTCGGCCACGAAGGTGAAGTAGCTGTCCAGCACGGCCGACAGCTGCTCGGTCGGCGTCCCGGCCGGCGGCACGGTGAACCGGCTGGTCAGCTCCTCCGCCGCGCTGCGCAGCGCGGCCTCGTACAACTGCTGCTTGCCGCCCGCGAAGTAGCGGTACACCAGCGGCCGCGACGCCCCCGCCGCCTCCGCGACATCGTCCAGGCTGACCTCCTCCGGCGGTCGCGAGGCGAACAGCTCCAGGGCCACCGAGATCAGCTGCTCCCGCCGCTGCTGCACCGGCAGCCTCCGGTACCCGCTACGACGCGGGCGGCCGTCGGAAACGGGCGGCGAGGGCGCTGGGCTGGCTTCCATGGCGGCCAGCGTAATGGGCCCCGCTCCGATCCGTTCCCGGCCTGCACCCCACTTCCGGAACGAACACCGCCGCCACCCTCGCCTGCCCCGTACAGGAAGTCGGCCCCACCGACTTCCTGTGCGGGGCTGTCCCTTCGTCAGCAGACGGCTTCGCCGGACGTGCCCTTGCCCGCGACCTCGTTCAGGAAGGTGACATCGAACGACGCGAGGTGCTGGGCCCGTTCCTCCAGGAACCGGCGGACGTGAGGCTGCCGTTCGTGCTGCTCGAACGCCTCGCGATCCGCGTACAGCTCGTAGAAGACCCGGACGTTCGGCTCGTCCGGCACGGTGTGGCAGGCGTAGACGAGAGTGCCGGGCTCCAGCGCGCGGATCGCCTCCAGGGTCTCCGCGGTCAGCTCGTCGAAGGCGCGAGCCGCTGCCGCGTCACGAGCGGTGAAACGCACGACAAGACCAAACCTCATGGCCACAGCTCCTTCATCGGACCTGCCTCAGTGTCGCCTGGCCTTGGCCCGTCAGCCTTTCCGGGCTGCTCCTTCAGGCCACACGATCTCGACGGGCAGTCCGGCGGCGCGGGCTGCGGCGACGGTGTCCGCAGTACCGCCACGGGCGGCGCTGGGTCGGCCGTCCCAGACGGCTACCAGCAGGTCTGCGCGGCGAAGGAGTTCGTGGTTGGCGGCCTCGTAAGCGGCGCGGTTGGCTTCGGGGAAGGGCATCACAGTGACTTCGGTGGCCGCGTGGCGGAGTTGGTCGAACTGCTCGGCGAACTCGGGTTTCACCTTGGCGGTGCGGTAGTCGGCGGAGGGGATGACGGCCACGAGCCGTCCTCGGCGGGCGAGGACGGCTTCGGCGAACAGGGAGTCGGCGCCCTTGGCGAGGCAGGAAACGCCGGTGAGCTGACCATCGGTGTGTCGGCCGAGCAGTTCCAGAAGCGCGTCGCGGACCAGCTGGGTGCTCTCCTCGGTCAGGTCCATGTGCCCAGTCACTGAGATGACGGTCATGCCGTTCCCCTTCGGTCAGTTCGCCAGCAGCTCGCGGATGCTATCGCGAGCGTCTCGGACAGCAGCGTTGTTCGAGCGCCCCACGGTGTACTGATAGAGGGCACCCAGCCGCGTCCGGACACGGGTGGACTGCGTTCGTGAGGCTGCCCTGACCGCCAATTCTGTTTCTTCAACGGCGTTGGTGAGGTCACCTGCCAGGAATCGTGTTTCGGCGAGCCCAATCCGGTCGAGTGCATGTGAGCGGCCGGCCTCGGCCCCGCGTTCTGTTAGCGCGGTCCGGATGTAGTCGGCTGCCGGGTCGGCATGGGTGTGCGGGTTGAGCCGTGCGAGATCCAGCAGCCGCCCCCCGATCACCCCGTAAATCTCAGCACGGTCGAAGTGGGCGATCCAGTGTGCTTCCTCGCTGGCCAGCCCGGCAGCGTCGAGCTCTTCCTGTGCTTGGTCAGTTGCTCGCCAGAAAGCGGGGACTCGGCCCATTGCTGCATACGCCCATGCTTCGCGTGTGCGCAGCATCGCGCGAACACGTGGCCCGTTGGTGCTCCGGCTCCCTTCCTGGGCGAGCCGGACAAGTTCGAGCGCGTCGTTCGGGCGGTCGCCGTAGAGCATTTGCCGGGCCATTCCAGCGAGTACGTTTGCCCCGAACGGCCAATCCCCGCCTGCGTGGGCCGCACGAAGAGCTAGACCGTAGTAGTCCTGCGCCCGCCGTTGCTGGCCAGAGTCCCATGCCATGGTCGCGGCAGTACCAGCGAGCTGCGCCATGATGCAGTAGAGCCGTTTTTCAATCTCCGGTGTTTGACGGTCTTCGAGGGCCGATGCCGTCTCGTTCAGTTGTCCCATCACGGCTTTGCAGCGCAGACCACCGCCGAACTGGTGGTCCCATTGCCGGAAAGCGATGGCTGCGTGTTCGAGTTGGGTGACCTCGTGCTTACCAAGTTTCCCTGGCCGGCGGTGGTTCTCCACTCGGGCTGGTTGAGCGAGCCAACCTTCCAAGGGGTCCAAGAGTGTCGTGCCGGTAACGGCGGCGGCAGCGATGACCTTGGCTGCGGTGCGTCTGTCCATAGCGAGATCGGTTCTGGTGAGATGGGTCGCGAGATCGGCAGTTACTGTCGGCTGCCACGGGAAGTCGCAGGAAGTTTGTGCGGTGGGCGGAGTCTCCGGGGCTGCGGTGAAAGATTCCTCCCAGGGGCGTGCGGCCAATCCCAGTAGATGGCCGGGAATGGCCAGGCCGTCGGAAATTCGCACAATTACTTCATATGAAGTGACCTTCTGGTTGCCAGACATGATCAAGGGGATCTTGCCTGGGGTGAGCTGACAGGCGGCGCCGATCCTGTTTTGGGAGAGGCCGCCGTACTTCTTGATCAGTGTGAAGGCGCTGGCGAAGTCGTGTTCTGCGAGTGCCAGGCGGAGGTCTTCGCGCGCAAGGATCTCAACAGAAATCAAAGGCTGAGGTGTGGAGTGGGGGCCTGTCATCGTGGCGCAGCCTCCAGTGGGGAGCATAGCCGGTGCTGGATCAGCATATCTACGTTGAGGTCGGCGTATTACCGCCTCGGTAACACTCGGCGGCCTTATCGCCGATCGGGCCGTACGAGAATCTGGATTCCTCTCGGGGAGGCCCGGGAGATCCGATCAGAGGCGAGGGCGATTTATGGTGATCAGTCCGCTCAACACTGCGAGATTCCCGGTGCCGCGTGAGTGGGGGGTCGAGCCGTGTGTCGATGCGGTGCCGGGGGCTCGGCGGCTGGTGGTGGAGATCGCGCGGGCCTGGCAGGTGCCGTTCTCGGACGGGGCGTTGCGGGACGTGGAGTTGTGCGCCGGGGAAGTGATCGCCAACGCCGTGGAGCACACGGGGGTCCGGTGCCGGGTGCTGGTCCGGTGGACCGGGGAGCGGTTGCGGGTGGAGGTGGCCGATGTGAGTCGGCTGCCACCGGACCCGTCGGGGACGCACGATCCGATCACGGGCGGCCGGGGGCTGCTGCTGGTCGAGGCGCTGGCGCAGGCCTGGGGGTGGCTCCCGACCGCGCGCGGCAAGCTCGTGTGGTTCGAGTGCGCGGCGGACAGGCCGGCCGGGGAGGCGGTCTGATGGAATCGCGACTTGACCGCGCCACGGCCGACCGCCGACGCGAGGCCGCTGACGCGCTCGACGACCTCCTCGCCGTCCTCACCCTCGCCGATACACGGCTGCCCACCGTTGAAGTCGACTGGCGCCACGGCAGGTTGACCGGCACCTACCTCATTCGCATGGGCTCCGCCTCGCCCGATGTGATCAACCGGGTCGTCGAACTCCTGCGGAAGGGGCTGCGTCATGAGCGGGAAGCCGAAGCCCGGCAGGGCTGAACCGATGACGACCATGCTTGTCGTCGCGTTCGCCGCCGCGGCATGAGTCCGGCTCAGGCCGCTCGTGTCCGCTGTGCCCTGGCGGACGCGGGCCGGGGGCTGGCGCTGCTCGTGCACGGGCAACACGCGAGCCGAGGGTGCCGGGCGGTGGTGGGGGAGGCGCCCACTATGGGGGAAATGCCCGAACCGTCGACGAGGAAGCCCGGCCGGATGCCAGAGACGCCCACGCGTGCGAGCCTCGTCCGCCGGGTGCCGCGGGCGGTCGGGGGGTGGATCGGATCGGCGCCGGGGACGTACCTCTGGCTGCTGGTGCTGGCGGCCACCAGCTTCGTCGTGGCGCGGATGAACCCGGCCAGGCTGCACTGGTTCCTGGCGGCCCGGTCCACCAATCTGGACCAGTTGCGCTCGCACCCGGTGCACGCGCTGATCGCCAGCGCGATCTGGACGGAGCAGGCGAGCTTCCTCTCCTACTTCGTCCTCTTCAGCCTCTTCCACGCCAACGCCGAACGCTGGCTGGGCACCTGGCGCTGGTTCACGGTCGCCGCGACCGCGCACGTCGGGGCCACCTTCGTCAGCGAGGGGATAGTCGCCTGGGGCATCACCAGCGGCCGGCTGCACGACAGTCTCGCCCGCACCGTGGACGTCGGCGTCTCGTACGCGCTGGCCGGGGTGGCCGCGGTGCTCACCTACCGGTTCGCCGGCCGCCTGCGGTGGCTGTACGGGGGCGGGGTGGTGGTCTTCTACCTGGTGCCGCTGATCACGTCGCACACCTTCACGGATCTCGGACACTTCTGCGCGGTGCTGATCGGCCTCTGTTTCCGGCCCTTCGCGCGCGGACGGCCCACCTGGGATCCGGGCCTGCTCCGGCAGTGGTGGCGGGCCCGGCGGTCCGGAGCCTGAACCGGGCCGGTCGAGGCGGCGCGTAAGGGACTTGCAATCGGCCCGGGCCGCGAAATGATGTCCGAATGGTTGAAGAACTGATCAGCTCCGACGGCACCACCCCACGCCGTATCGCCGATGCCTACGTCCAGGCCCTTGCCGTGCTCGACCCGCTGACGGCGGTGTACCTGGGCCTCCACCCCGATGACGACCGGCTGCCCGACCTCTCCCCGGCCGGTGACGAGGCGGTCGCCGAACTGGGCCGCCACACCCTTGCCCGGCTCGCCGAGGCCGAGCAGGCCGGCGCCGCCGAGGACGAGGCCGAGCGCCGCTGCGCCCGGCTGCTGCGCGAGCGGCTCACCGCCGAACTGGCCGTCCACGACGCGGGCGAGAACTTCCGTGCGGTCCGCAACATGGGCTCGCCGGTGCACAACGTGCGCGAGGTCTTCACCCTGATGGCCACCGACACGGAGCAGCAGTGGGAGGTGCTCGGCCGCCGGCTGGCCCGGGTGCCCGTCGCGCTGGCGCAGTACCGCGAGACCCTGACCGAGGGCATCGAGCGCGGCCTGCTCTCCGGCCCCCGCCAGGTCACCACCGTGGTGGGGCAGATCGGCGAGTGGCTGGAGGGGGAGCAGCCCGGCGGCTGGTTCGGCGAGCTCGTCCAGGACGCCCCGGAGGGCCTGCGCGCGGGCCTGTCCGAGCACGCGGTGGCCGCGGCCGGGGCGCTGGCCGAACTGCGCGACTGGCTGCGCGACGTCTACGGCCCGGCCGCCGCCGACGCCCCCGACACCACCGGCCGTGAGCGCTACGGCCGCTTCGTCCGCTACTGGACCGGCGCCGACCTGGACCTGGACGAGGCGTACGGCTGGGCCTGGCAGGAGTTCCACGACCTGCTGGCGCAGATGCGGGTGGAGGCCGAGAAGGTGCGGCCCGGCGCCACCCCGATGGAGGCGATGAAGTGGCTGGAGAGCGACGGCCCGGCCATCCAGGGCGCCGAGCCCGCCCGTGAGTACCTCCAGGGCCTGATGGACCAGGCGATCGCCGACCTCCAGGGCACCCACTTCGACCTGGCCGAGCCGATCACCCGGGTCGAGTCGATGATCGCCCCGTCCGGCAGCGCCGCCGCGCCGTACTACACCGCGCCCTCGCTGGACTTCACCCGCCCCGGGCGGACCTGGCTGCCGACCATCGGCCGGGAGGCGTTCCCGGTCTGGGACCTGGTCTCGACCTGGTACCACGAGGGCGTTCCCGGCCACCACCTCCAGCTGGCGCAGTGGAACTACGTCGCGGACCGGCTCTCCACCTACCAGGTCAGCATCGGCGGGGTGAGCGCCAACCTGGAGGGCTGGGCGCTCTACGCCGAGCGCCTGATGGACGAGCTGGGCTACCTCACCGACCCCGGCCACCGGCTCGGCTACCTCAACGCCCAGATGATGCGGGCGCTGCGGGTGATCGTGGACATCGGCATGCACGTCGGCCTGGACTTCCCCGCGGACTCCCCGTACCGGCCGGGCGAGCCCGTCCTGCCGGACGCCGCCCGGGAGTTCTTCGGCCTGTACTGCGGGCTGTCCACGGACTTCCTGGACAGTGAGCTGGTCCGCTACCTGGGCATGCCGGGCCAGGCGATCGGCTACAAGCTGGGCGAGCGCGCCTGGCTGCGCGGCCGGGCGGCGGCGCAGGCGGCGCACGAGGCGCGGGGCGAGGTGTTCGACCTCAAGGCCTGGCACATGGCCGCGCTGTCGCAGGGCTCGCTGGGCCTGGACGACCTGGTCGCGGAGCTGACCGCGCTGTAGGCACCGGTTCCGGCCGGAGGCGCCCGGGCCCCGGCGGTCACACCTGATGACCGCGGGGCCCGTGGGCCGGAGGGCGGCCTCGTCCTCCGGCCCGGGGCTCTGGTCCCTCCGACCCCGGTGACCTGGTTCTTTTGTCCCATTCCTATGGATTTGGCGGGATTTTTCCTTGCCATTCCCTGCCATGGGCGTTTGGCTGGAAGACGACTGCGCGACCTCTCCGTACCCGTCCGGAAGGCTCTCCAGTGTCTTCGCACCCTGCCACCGGTCGTGAGGCGGCGGACAGCCGCCGATGGTGGGCCCTGACGGTCATCGCCATCGCCCAGCTCATGATCGTCCTCGACGCCACCATCGTGAACATCGCTCTGCCGTCGGCCCAGCGGGACCTCGGCATCTCCGATGCCAACCGGCAGTGGGTGATCACCGCCTACACGCTCGCCTTCGGGGGCCTGCTGCTCCTCGGCGGCCGGCTCGGCGACCTCTTCGGCCGCAGACGCGTCTTCACCGTCGGCCTGATCGGCTTCGCCCTCGCCTCCGCGTTCGGCGGCTCGGCGTCCGGACCGGCGATGCTGTTCGGGGCCCGCGCCCTGCAGGGCGCCTTCGGCGCGCTGCTGGCCCCGTCGGCACTGGGACTGCTCTCCACCACCTTCACCGATCCCAGGGAACGCGGTACGGCCTTCGGCGTCTTCGGCGCGATCGCCGGCGGCGGCGCCGCGATCGGCCTGATCCTGGGCGGCCTGCTGACCGAGTACCTGGACTGGCGCTGGTGCCTGTTCGTCAACACCCCGATCGCCGCCGCCGCGGCCTTCGCCGCCTCCTACGTCCTCACCGCCGACCACATCGGCAAGGGGCACCGGGTCAGACTGGACCTGCCCGGCGCGGTGCTGGGCTGCGGCGGCCTGCTGGCCGTCGTCTTCGGCATGTCCGAGGCCGTGACCAGGGGCTGGGGCAACGGGCTGGTGCTGAGCGCGCTGGCGCTGGGCGTCGTCCTGCTGGTGGTCTTCGTCCTGGTCGAGAGGCGCACCAGACACGCGCTGCTCCCGCTGCACATCATCGCCGACCGCAACCGCGGCGGCGCCGCCCTCTCGATCGGCCTGACCATGATCGGGATGTACGGGCTGTTCCTCTTCCTCACCTACTACCTGCAGGTGATCAAGCACTTCTCGCCGGTGCTGTCGGGCCTCTCCTTCCTGCCGATGACGGTCTCCATCGTCGCCACTTCGACCGGCTTCTCGGCCCGGATGACGACCAGGGTGCCCACCAGGAACCTGGTCGCCTCGGGCCTGGTGATCGCGGCGGGCGGGATGGCCTGGCTGACCCGGATGACGGTGGACAGCCCGTGGGCCGGCACGGTGCTGCCCGCCGAACTGCTGCTCGGCCTCGGTATGGGCATGGTGTTCATGCCGTCGACGAGCCTGGCCACCCTCGGCGTCGCCCGGAACGAGGCCGGCGCGGCGTCGGCCACCATCAACTCGGCCCAGCAGGTGGGAGGCTCCTTCGGTACGGCGCTGCTGAACACCGTCGCGGCCAGTGCCACCGCGAGCTACCTCGCCACCCGGATCGCCGCCGACCCGCGGGTCCGGGCGCAGGGCGCGGTGCACGGCTATGTGACCGCCACCTGGGTGGCGACGGGCGTCCTGCTGCTCGCGGCGCTGGCCGCGTTCCTGCTGATCAACCACCGCCCGGCGCCCGGCGAGGCCACGAGGGCGGTCGGTGTCGGTGCGGTCGGTGCCGGTGCCGGTGCCGGTGCCAGCGCCAGCGCCGCGACGCGTGCCGAGGCGGGCGCGCGGGCGCGGGTCACGGCGCGGGAGACGGACGCGAGCGCCAAGGCGGGGGCGGTGACGCCCACCGGGAGACAGCGGGCCTCCTGAAAGTTGCCGCAAGGTCTTGCAGTCGGCCTCCGGGGCCTGCTTGACTCCTGGGCACCGTCTCAGGACCCTCCTGGGCACCGTCCAGGACCAAGGAGGCGCCGCCGTGCCGGACCCCGAGCCGTTCGAGTTCGACCTGCTCGTCGTCGGCGGCGCCGGCGTCGACACCATCGTCCGGGTCGACCGGCTCGAAGTCCCGCCCGGCGAATCGCAGCAGGTCGGGCCCGTCCGCGACTACGTCGCCCACACCGGCAACGGCGTCGCCCTCGGCGCCCACCACCTCGGCCTGCGCACCGCCTTCATCGACTACCTGGGCGACGACCCGCAGGGCCGGCTGGTGCTCGCCGAGTACGCCCGCCAGGGCCTGACCTTCGCCCACCTCGTCTCGCCGCACGGCACCCCCCGCGCGGTCAACCTGGTGGACGCCGCCGGCCGGCGCTTCTCCTTCTTCGACGCCCGCCACCCCGCCGACCTGCGGCTGCCGCGCTCGTTCTACCTGCCGTACGTCGAGCGCAGCCGGCATGTGCACCTCTCCATCACCGGCACCAACCGCGCCATGTACGGGGATCTCCACCGGCTCGGCCGCACCACCTCCACCGACCTGCACGACTGGGACGGCCGCGAGCCGCACCACCGGGACTACGCGGTCAACTCCGACCTGGTCTTCCTCTCCGTGGCCGGCTGCCGGGGCCGGCACGAGGAGGTGATGCGCGGAATCCTCGCCGAGGGCCGGGCCACCGCCGTGATCGCCACCGCCGGTGCCGAGGGCTGCCACCTGCTCACCCGCGACGCCCCGCCGCGCCACCTCCCGGCCGTCGACCCGGGCCGCCCGGTGGTCGACACCAACGGTGCGGGCGACGCCTTCGTCACCGGGTTCCTGCACGCCTGGTTCCAGGGCCGCCCGCCGCTGGACTGCGCCCGGGCGGGCTCGGTGGCCGGGGCCTTCGCCTGCACCACCGCCGGGACGCACACCGCGTTCATCACCCCCGCCGAACTGGCCGCGGCGCCGGCCGGTCCGGTGGGCCAGGGCGGCGGTGCCGGGGGCGCCGGCGGCGCCGGACGTCCGGCGGAGTGACCTATTTCTCATCCGGCTCCCAGCCGCGCATAACACCCTTCCCAGCTCCACCCGCCATAGTCGGACCGTACTCGCGCCGACCCCCGAGGCAGGAGCAGAGCAGGTATGGGCCAGCACCGCCGCCGTAACCCCCGCCGACGCCTTCTGGCCCCCGTCCTGTTCACCGCTCTCGCCGCCCTCACCGCGGCGACGGTGGTGGCGGGCACCCACGGTGTGACCTCCGAGGCGACGGCCGTCGGCAGCCCGCCCCCGGCGGTCACGGCCCCGGCCGTCCCGCCGCCCGCCGCCCCGTCGACCGCCGGGGACCCGCCGTCCCCCACGACGGAGCCCACCCCCACGGCGGAGCCCACCCCCTCGGACGAGGCCTCGGCCGAGGACCCGTCGCTCCTCGCCCGCGCGTCCGCGCCGACCGCCGCGCCGACCACGGTCAGGGCCGGCACCACCGCCGAGGCCCAGGCCACCCCCGAAGCGGCCACCGTGGGCGCCCTGTTCAGCGGCGGGGTCGGGCCCGGCAACCACTTCTGCACCGCCAGCGTGCTGCACAGCCCGACCGGCAACCTGCTGCTCACCGCCGCCCACTGCCTCGGCGGTGCCGACGGCGTCACCTTCGCCCCGGGCTACCACAACGGCACCGCCCCGTACGGCACCTGGCGGGTCACCGCCGTCCACACCGCCGCCGGCTGGTCCCAGAACGGCGACCAGGACGAGGACTTCGCGATCCTGGAGACCGCCCCCAGCAACGGCCGGCGGATCGAGGACGTGGTCGGCGCCAACCAGCTCGGCACCGACGAGCCCTTCGGCTCCGCCGTCCGCCTCTACGGCTACCCCGCCGACTCCGAGGCCCCGATCCTCTGCGCCAACACCACCGGCCGCGAGTCCGCCTACCAGCGCGTCGTCGACTGCCCCGACTACCCGGGCGGCACCAGTGGCGGCCCCTGGATCAGCACCGCCACCGGCCACGTCATCGGCACCATCGGCGGCTACCAGCAGGGCGGGGACACCTCCGACACCTCCTACAGCGCCTACTTCGACCACACCATCGCCGACCTCTACACCGAGGCCGAGGCGGCGGCCTCCTGAGCCGGCCGCCCGGCCCGCCGTCACAGCCCGCCATCCCCGGCGGCCGGCCCGGCGGGCGGGGCACGGGGCCGGTACGGCCCGGAACATGACGAAGGCCCAGATCCGTGGATGAACTCCACTGACCTGGGCCTCTGTTGCACTTCTCGCGAAGTGCCCCCGGCAGGATTCGAACCTGCGCACCCGCCTCCGGAGGGCGGTGCTCTATCCCCTGAGCTACGGGGGCCTGCTTGGTGTCTTCGCGTTCGCTCCGACGTGGAGAACATTACCAGGCCCGGGGCGTGCTCCGTGCACGGGTTTCGCCGACGGGTGATCGGCCGGTCGATCGGGCGGCGGGGAGCGGAAGCGGAAGTGGCGAAAGGCCGGACGGGGCGCGGGGCGCGCCGATACCCTCGGTGAGGTGTCTGGAGAGTCCGGGCGGGTCCTCGTGGTGGACGACAGCGAGGCGATCCGCCAGCTGATCAGGGTCAATCTTGAACTCGAGGGCTTCGAGGTGGTGACCGCCGCCGACGGGGCCGAGTGCCTGGAGGTGGTCCGCCGGGTGAAGCCGGACGTCGTGACGCTCGACGTGGTGATGCCACGGCTGGACGGTCTGCGCACGGCGGCCCGGCTGCGGGCGGCGCCGGGGACGCGCCGGCTGCCCATCGCGATCGTCAGCGCCTGCACGCCGGCCGATCTCGATCTGGGGGAGTCGGTCGGGGTGGACGGCTATCTGGGCAAGCCCTTCGACCCGGCCGATCTGGTGGCGCTGGTGCGGCGGTTGATGGTGCTGGGCGGGACACCGGGCGGATTTCGCCCTGAGCGAACAGATCGGACGGATCGTGGCTGACACCCCCGCCGCCACGGCGGCCGGGTGTCTCAACCGGTAAACCGGGTGGCGGGCGGGCACCCCGTCTCGCCTACGCTTGGCGTCGTGACCCCCGCAGAACTTTCCCAGGCAGTCCAGGCCGCAGTGAGCGCCGCCGTCGAGGCGGGCGAGCTGGCCGTCGCCGTGCCCGAGCACGTGACGGTCGAGCGACCCAAGAACAGGGACCACGGCGACTACGCGACGAACGTGGCCCTCCAGCTCGCGAAGCCGGCCGGCAAGCCGCCGCGAGCCGTGGCCGAGCTGGTCGCCGCCCGTCTGCGAGAGCTGCCCGGGGTCGCCGGGGTCGACATCGCCGGGCCGGGCTTCCTGAACATCACCTTCGACGCCGCCACCCAGGGCGAGCTGGCCCGCACCATCGTCGAGGCGGGCGCGGAGTACGGCCGCAACGAGGCGCTCAAGGGTCTGCGGATCAACCTGGAGTTCGTCTCCGCCAACCCGACCGGCCCGATCCACATCGGCGGCGTCCGCTGGGCCGCCGTCGGCGATTCGCTGGCCCGCGTGCTGAAGGCCTCCGGCGCCGACGTCACCACCGAGTACTACCTCAACGACGCCGGTGTGCAGATCTCCAAGTTCGCCGCCTCGCTCCAGGCCGCCGCCAACGGGCGCGAGGTGCCCGCGGACGGCTACGTCGGCGAGTACATCGGCGACATCGCCAAGGCGATCACCGACGGCGTCCCGGGCGTGCTCGACCTGCCCGGGGACGAGCAGCTCCAGGTCTTCCGCACCGAGGGCCTCAAGCTCATGGTGGCCGAGATCCAGCGCTCGATGGACGAGTTCGGCACCCACTTCGACACCTGGTTCTCGGAGAAGTCGCTGCACGACTCCGGCGCCATCGAGCAGGCCATCGAGCGGCTGCGCGAGCAGGGCCACGTCTTCGAGCGGGACGGCGCGATCTGGCTGCGCACCACCGACTTCGGTGACGACAAGGACCGCGTCCTGATCAAGGCCGACGGCGAGACCACCTACTTCGCCGCCGACGCCGCGTACTACCTCTCCAAGCGGGACCGCGGCTCCGAGGTCTCGGTGTACATGCTGGGCGCGGACCACCACGGCTACGTCAACCGGCTCAAGGCCATCTCGGCCTGCGCGGGCGACGACATGGACCGCAACATCGAGGTCAGGATCGGCCAGTTCGTGAAGATGCTTCGCGACGGCGAAGAGGTCCGCATGTCCAAGCGGGCCGGCAACATCATCACCATCGACGACGTCGTCGACTGGATCGGCGTGGACGCGGCCCGTTACACCCTGGCGCGCTCGTCCACCGACTCCACCATCACGCTCGACATCAACGTGCTGACCAGCCAGACCAACGAGAACCCGGTCTACTACGTCCAGTACGCGCACACCCGGATGTGCGGAGTGGCGCGCAAGGCCGCTCAGCTCGGCGTGGACAAGGGCGCGGCGGAGGACTTCAAACCCGAGCTGCTCTCCACCTCGTGGGAGAACGACATCCTCGGCGCCCTCGGCGAGTTCCCGCGCGTCCTGGCCACGGCCGGCGAGCTGCGCGAGCCGCACCGGGTCGCGCGGTTCCTGGAGGACCTCGCGGGCAAGTACCACCGCCTGTACGAGAACTGCATGTTCCTGCCGAAGGGCGACGAGGAGCTCACGGACACGCACCGGGCCCGCCTCTGGCTGGTCGAGGCCACGCGAACGGTCACGGCCAACGGCCTCACGCTCCTGGGCGTTTCGGCGCCCGAGCGGATGTAGCACCACCCCCAAGCGCGCAGCGGGGGCGGCGGACGGTCGACGGAGACCGTCGCCGCCCCTCGCCATAGGTCAAGGACGAGAAGACAGATGAGCCGCTCCGCACACCCCGCAGGTCCCCGCCACGGCGACGTGCTGCCCGAGGGCCACTACCAGGCGCCGCCGAGCGACCTGAACGCGCTCGACCCGAAGGTCTGGTCGAGGACCGTCACCCGGGACACCGAGGGCGTGGCCACCGTCGGCGGCATCGACGTCAAGCGGCTGGCCGCCGAGTTCGGCACCCCGGCGTACGTGCTGGACGAGGAGGACTTCCGGGCCCGGGCGCGCGCCTGGCGGGAGGCCTTCGGCACCGAGGCGGACGTGTACTACGCCGGCAAGGCGTTCCTCTCCAAGGCCGTCGTGCGCTGGCTGCACGAGGAGGGCCTGAACCTGGACGTCTGCAGCCCGGGCGAGCTGGCGGTGGCGCTGGCCGCCGGGATGCCGGCGGAGCGGATCGCGCTGCACGGCAACAACAAGTCGGTGGCCGAGCTCGAACACGCGGTGAAGACCGGTGTCGGCCACATCGTGGTGGACTCCTACGAGGAGATCGAGCGGCTGGCGGCGATCGCGGCCCGGCACGGCGTCCGGCAGCAGGTGCTGATCCGGATCACGGTCGGTGTCGAGGCGCACACCCACGAGTTCATCGCCACCGCGCACGAGGACCAGAAGTTCGGGCTCTCGCTGACGGGGGGCGCCGCGGCCGAGGCGGTCCGCCGGGTCCTGGCCCACCGGAGCCTCGAACTGCGCGGCATCCACTCGCACATCGGTTCGCAGATCTTCGACACGGCCGGCTTCGAGGTCGCCGCCCGCCGGGTGGTCGGCCTGCTCGCCGAGATCCGCGACGAGCACGGCGTCGAGCTGCCCGAGATCGACCTCGGCGGCGGCCTCGGCATCGCGTACACCAGCGAGGACGACCCGCGCGAACCGGCCGAGATCGCGGCCGCGCTGGCCGAGATCGTCCGCCGCGAGTGCGCCGCCGCCCGGCTGAGCGCCCCCCGGCTGAGCGTGGAGCCGGGCCGGGCGATCGTCGGCCCGACGGCGTTCACGCTGTACGAGGTCGGCACCGTCAAGGCGCTGGAGGGCCTGCGCACCTACGTCAGCGTGGACGGCGGCATGTCCGACAACATCCGTACCGCGCTCTACGACGCCGAGTACTCGGTCGCCCTGGTGTCGCGTTCCAGCGACGCCGAGCCGATGCTGGTCCGCGTGGTGGGCAAGCACTGCGAGTCCGGCGACATCGTCGTCCGGGACGCCTTCCTGCCGGCCGACCTGACCGCGGGCGACCTGATCGCGGTGCCCGCCACCGGCGCGTACTGCCGCTCGATGGCGAGCAACTACAACCACGCCCTGAAGCCTCCCGTGGTGGCCGTCAAGGACGGTTCGGCCCGGGTGATCGTCCGGCGCGAGACGGAGGAGGATCTCCTGCGTCTCGATATCGGATGACGAAATCCTTGTCTCAGATCATGGAACGACCGTAGATCCGTGCGGAAAGTCCCGGAGACTGGAACAGACCGAAGGTCCGGCGGACCCCCGAAACCCCGTCGGAACTACCGAAGCACGATGAATGCAGAGCGGAGTCGGATGATGCGTACGCGGCCGCTGAAGGTGGCGTTGCTGGGCTGTGGTGTGGTGGGCTCCGAGGTGGCGCGCATCATGACGACGGACGCCGCCGACCTCGCCGCGCGCATCGGCGCGCCGGTCGAGCTCGTCGGCATCGCGGTCCGCCGGGCGGGCCGGGCCCGCCCGGGCGTGCCCGAGGACCTGATCACCACCGATGCCGAGGCCCTGGTCAACCGGGGCGACATCGATGTGGTGATCGAGGTGGTGGGCGGTATCGAGCCGTCCAAACACCTCATCCTGTCGGCGTTCGAGCAGGGCGCCTCGGTGGTCAGCGCGAACAAGGCGCTGCTCGCCAAGGACGGCACCGAACTGCACGCCGCGGCCGCCGAGGCCGGGGTGGACCTGTACTACGAGGCCGCGGTGGCCGGCGCGATCCCGCTGCTGCGCCCGCTGCGCGAGTCGCTCGCGGGCGACCGGGTCAACCGGGTACTCGGGATCGTCAACGGCACCACCAACTTCATCCTCGACAAGATGGACAGCACCGGCGCCGGCTACTCGGAGGCGCTGGAGGAGGCCACCGCGCTCGGCTACGCCGAGGCGGACCCGACGGCCGACGTCGAGGGCTTCGACGCCGCCGCCAAGGCCGCGATCCTGGCCGGCATCGCCTTCCACACCAAGGTCACCGCGGCGGACGTCTACCGCGAGGGCCTGACCGAGGTGACCGCCGCCGACATCGCCTCCGCCAAGCGGATGGGCTGCGTGGTCAAGCTGCTGGCGATCTGCGAGCGGGCGGCGGACGGCGAGTCGGTCACCGCCCGGGTCCACCCGGCGATGATCCCGCTCTCGCACCCGCTCGCCTCCGTCCGCGAGGCGTACAACGCGGTGTTCGTCGAGGCCGAGGCGGCCGGCCGGCTGATGTTCTACGGCCCGGGCGCGGGCGGCGCGCCGACCGCCTCCGCGGTCCTCGGCGACCTGGTCGCGGTCTGCCGCAACAAGCTCGCCGGCGCCACCGGCCCGGGCGACTCGGTGTACACCCGGCTGCCGGCCAAGCCGATGGACGAGGTGGTCACCCGGTACCACGTCAGCCTGGACGTGGACGACCGCGCGGGCGTGCTCGCCCAGGTGGCGTCCACCTTCGCCGAGCACGGCGTCTCCATCGACACCGTGCGCCAGCAGGGCCGCGACGGCGACGCCTCGCTCGTCGTGGTCACCCACCGTGCCACCGACGCCGCGCTGTCGGCGACGGTCGACAAGCTCCGCGCGCTGGACAGCGTGCGGGACGTGGCCAGCATCATGCGGGTTGAAGGGGAGTAGGAAGCACCATGAACGCAGCGATCGCCCGAGGCGCGCACACCCACCAGTGGCGCGGCCTGATCGAGGAGTACCGCGACCGTCTGCCGGTCAGCGCCACGACTCCCGTGGTCACCCTGCTGGAGGGCGGCACGCCGCTGGTCCCCGCCCAGGTGCTCTCCGAGCGCACCGGCTGCGACGTCTACCTCAAGGTGGAGGGCGCCAACCCGACCGGCTCCTTCAAGGACCGGGGCATGACGATGGCCATCTCCAAGGCCAAGGAGGACGGCGCCCAGGCGGTCATCTGCGCCTCCACCGGCAACACCTCGGCCTCCGCCGCCGCCTACGCGGTGCGCGCCGGGATGGTGTCGGCGGTGCTGGTGCCGCAGGGCAAGATCGCGCTCGGCAAGATGGGCCAGGCGCTGGTGCACGGCGCCAGGATCCTTCAGGTGGACGGCAACTTCGACGACTGCCTCACCCTTGCGCGTGAACTGTCCGAGAAGTACCCGGTGGCGCTGGTCAACTCGGTGAACCCGGTCCGGATCGAGGGCCAGAAGACGGCCGCGTTCGAGATCGTCGACATGCTCGGCGACGCGCCCGACATCCACGTCCTCCCGGTCGGCAACGCGGGCAACATCACCGCCTACTGGAAGGGCTACCGCGAGTACGCCGCGGACGGCCTGAGCACCCGC
Source organism: Kitasatospora sp. NPDC088351 (assembly GCF_040685575.1). Classification (NCBI taxonomy): domain Bacteria; kingdom Bacillati; phylum Actinomycetota; class Actinomycetes; order Kitasatosporales; family Streptomycetaceae; genus Kitasatospora; species Kitasatospora sp. NPDC088351. Next base: position 152,028 of record NZ_JBFBIL010000003.1, read on the forward strand.
AAGCCGCGGATGTGGGGCTTCCAGGCGTCCGGCTCGGCCCCGATCGTGGACGGCGCCCCGGTGCTCAAGCCGCAGACCATCGCCACCGCGATCCGGATCGGCAACCCCGCCTCCTGGGACTTCGCCCTCGCCGCGCGCGACGAGTCGGGCGGCCTCATCGACAAGGTGACCGACCGTCAGATCCTCTCAGCCTACCGGCTGTTGGCCTCTCAGGAGGGCGTTTTCGTGGAGCCCGCCTCGGCCGCCTCGGTGGCCGGCCTGCTGGCCAAGGCGGAGGCCGGCCTGGTCGACCCGGGCCAGCGGATCGTCTGCACGGTGACCGGCAACGGCCTCAAGGACCCGGACTGGGCGGTGGCCGGCGCGCCGCAGCCGCAGATCGTCCCGGTCGACCCGGAGGCGGCCGCCCAGCGGCTCGGCCTGCTGGACTGACCGGCGGACCCACGGGCGCACGGTGGGCCGACCCTTTCGGGGGTCGGCCCACCGCCGTTCCCGGCTGACACTTTTGTGTCAATTTCATGGCGCTTTCCGACGCCATCGCCGCATGTATTCCGGCCAGAAGCGGCAACACACCAGATCGAAGGCCTACGGGGTGTACCACTGTGGAACCTGTCTTCGATACTCTGGGTCCGGCCGTGTGGCACATGCCCCGGGTCCGGCCCCTGTGCGGGCCGCACCAACGACTGTGACCGCCCGCCCCGGCCGGGGCCCGCGGCCCCTCCCCACCCTCGCACCGACGCGCTTCGCGCCGCCCGATTTCCCCAGGAGAGTCCACCGCATGGCCGGTCCTGCGTTCCGTGCCGCCGCCGTCCGGGTCCGGGTCCCCGCGACCAGCGCCAATCTCGGCCCCGGTTTCGACGCCTTCGGACTCGCGCTGGGTCTGTACGACGACGTGGTCGTCCGGGTCTCCGACTCCGGGCTCTCCGTCGACATCGCCGGCGAGGGCGCCGACACCCTGGCCCGCGACGAGCGCCACCTGGTGGTCCGCTCGATGCGGGCCGCCTTCGACCGGCTCGGCGGCCAGCCGCGCGGCCTCGAGGTGGTCTGCGCCAACCGGATACCGCACGGCCGCGGCCTGGGCTCGTCCTCCGCCGCGATCTGCGCCGGCATCGTGGCCGCCCGCGCCGTCACCATCGGCGGCCCGTCCGCCCTGGACGACGACGCGCTGCTGGTCCTCGCCTCCGAACTGGAGGGCCACCCGGACAACGTCGCGGCTTGCCTGCGTGGCAACTTCACGGTGGCCTGGACGGACGAGGAGTCGGCCAGGGCCGTCACCCTGGAGCCGTCCGACCGGGTCGTCCCGGTGGTGTTCGTCCCGGCCACCGAGGTGCTCACCGAGACCGCCCGCGGCCTGCTGCCCAAGACCGTTCCGCTGGCCGACGCCGCCGTCAACGCGGGCCGCGCCGCGCTGCTGGTGGAGGCCCTGACCCGGCGGCCCGAGCTGCTGCTCGCCGCCACCGAGGACCGGCTGCACCAGGACTACCGGGCCTCCGCGATGCCGGACAGCGCCGCCCTGGTGGGCGCGCTGCGCGCGGAGGGGATCCCCGCGGTGATCTCCGGCGCGGGGCCGACCGTCCTCGCGCTCACCGACGAGGCGGGCGCCGACAAGGTGCTGGCGTTCGCCGGTGACCACGGCCACGGTGGCGGCCCGGCGTTCGCCGCCCACCGGCTGGAACTCGACCGGGCCGGGGCCTCGGTGCTCCCGCTCGACGTCTGAGCACGTCGTCCGCTGGGCCCGGTCCGGCACGGCCGGAGCCGGGTCCTCCGGACACGATTGGTAAGCGCAAGGCTGGGGAATGTCTGAGGGGGTCGGTAGTGTTAACCTCATTGCTGCACCAGGTGCCCTCCGGGGCTCGGTGCGCCGCGTCCCGATCCCAGCACTCCGCTCACGCGGAGTCCCGGCGATATCCGGGGCGACGATTCTCCGGGAGCCCACCGCAGCGCGTACGCAGCCTGCCTGCGCACATGCGGCCGCATCCCGAAGCCGTGATGGCACCTGACTCCCACCCGCGGCCTCCCACCTAGAGGCGAGGACGGGCGGAGCACGGGCCGCTGTCACGCGACGGGGGCCCGGGATTCGCAGGCAACAGCGCAGGTCGGCACTCGACCGCGCCACTCAGCACCACCGTGCTTCACGCACCGCACCTCGCAGCTCTCCCCCGACGGGCCAACCGCCATTCGGGGGATCACCGCCTCGGACCGACGCAGTCGAGCGTTGGTCAGGACAGCACAACCGGTCGCCGAGCCAGACAGGCCGACGTCCGCTCCAGGGAAGGACCCTTAGTGAGCGACACCACCGATCTGATGGGCGCGCGCCCGGACGCCGAGGCGCCGGACGCAGCCGCCGCCCCCGCGGCCCCGGCCCGGCGCCGTCGCACCGCCGCCGCGGGCCTGGACGGCCTCGTCCTGGCCGAGCTGCAGAAGCTCGCCTCGACGCTCGGAATCAGCGGCACGGGACGCCTGCGCAAGAGCCAGCTGATCGAGGCCATCAAGGAGAAGAGCGGCGGGGACCCGCTGCTCGCGGCCGGCGGCAGCACCGCCGCCCCGGCCGCCAAGCGCGCCGCCAAGGCCGCTCCGGCCGAGGCCGCCGCGCAGGCCGAGCCGGCCGAGAAGCCCGCCCGTCGCAGCCGCGCCGCGCAGGCCGAGGCCCCGGCCGCCGAGGCGCAGGCCGCCCAGATCGAGATCCCGGTCCAGGCCGCCGCCGAGACCGCCGCGCCGGCCCGTGCCGAGCGCACCCGCCGCCGGGCCACCTCGGCCGCCGGCGCGCCGGTCGCCGAGACCGCCGAGGCGCCCGCCGCAGTCGCCACCGAGGCCAAGCAGGCCGAGGCCCGCCCGGACGCCACCCGCACCTTCGAGGGCCGCGAGGAGGGTCGTACCGAGACCCGCCGCGACCGCCGGGACCGCCGCGACCGCCGCGAGGGCGGCGAGCGCGACGGCCGTCAGGAGGGCGGCGAGGCCCAGGCCGGCCAGGACGCCGACTCGCGTGAGTCGCGTCGGGACCGCCGCAACCGCCGGGACCGCACCGACCGCCAGCCCGCGCAGCAGGGCCAGCAGCAGAGCGCCCAGAGCGACGGCCAGCAGAGCCGTCAGGGCGGCCAGCAGGTCCAGCCGCAGGTGCAGCAGGGCGGTTACGACGACGACGAGTTCGGCGACGGTCGCCGGGGCCGTCGTGGCCGCTACCGTGACCGCCGGGGCCGCGGCACCCGCCGCGAGGGCTTCGAGGCCGGCGTGGTCGAGCCGCAGGTCGGCGAGGACGACGTGCTGATCCCGGTCGCGGGCATCCTCGACATCCTCGACAACTACGCGTTCGTGCGCACCTCCGGCTACCTGCCGGGCCAGAACGACGTCTACGTGTCGCTCGCCCAGGTCCGCAAGAACGGCTTGCGCAAGGGTGACGCCATCACCGGTGCGGTGCGCCAGCCGCGTGACGGCGAGCGCCGCGAGAAGTTCAACGCCATGGTGCGGCTGGACTCCGTCAACGGCATGGACCCGGAGAGCGGTCGCGGCCGCCCCGAGTTCAACAAGCTGACCCCGCTGTACCCGCAGGACCGGCTGCGCCTGGAGACCGACCCGGGCGTGCTGACCACCCGGATCATCGACCTGGTGTCGCCGATCGGCAAGGGCCAGCGCGGTCTGATCGTCGCGCCGCCGAAGACCGGTAAGACGATGGTGCTGCAGGCGGTCGCCAACGCGATCACCCACAACAACCCCGAGTGCCACCTGATGGTCGTCCTGGTCGACGAGCGTCCGGAAGAGGTCACCGACATGCAGCGGTCGGTGAAGGGCGAGGTCATCTCCTCGACCTTCGACCGCCCGGCGGAGGACCACACCACCGTCGCCGAGCTGGCCATCGAGCGCGCCAAGCGCCTGGTGGAGCTGGGCCACGACGTGGTGATCCTGCTGGACTCCATCACCCGCCTCGGCCGTGCCTACAACCTGGCGGCGCCGGCCTCCGGCCGCATCCTGTCCGGTGGTGTCGACTCGACCGCGCTCTACCCGCCGAAGAAGTTCTTCGGCGCCGCGCGCAACATCGAGAACGGCGGCTCGCTGACCATCCTGGCCACCGCGCTGGTCGAGACCGGCTCGCGCATGGACGAGGTGATCTTCGAGGAGTTCAAGGGCACCGGCAACATGGAGCTCAAGCTCGACCGGAAGCTCTCGGACAAGCGCATCTTCCCGGCCGTCGACGTCGACGCCTCCAGCACCCGCAAGGAGGAGATCCTGCTGGGCAGCGAGGAGTTGGCCATCGTCTGGAAGCTCCGCCGGGTGCTGCACGCGCTGGACTCGCAGCAGGCGATCGAGCTGCTGCTGGACAAGATGAAGCAGACCAAGAGCAACGCCGAGTTCCTGATGCAGATCGCCAAGACGACCCCCGGGTCCGGCGACTGACCGCACTCGGGTCACTCGTGGACACGGAACCCCGGACCGCGCGAGCGGTCCGGGGTTCCGTGTTTGTTCCAGGGTTGGGACACATTGAGCCTTTTGGATCATGTTGTCCGATTTACTCTGGACCGTATGGCCGAGCACAAGAGGGTTCCGAGTCGCCGCCGCAAAGTCCTGCGGTCGGTCGCGTGTGCGTTCGCCGCGCTCGTCGTGCTCGGCGTCGGGGCCGCCGGCTACGCCTACGTGAAGTTCAACGGCAACCTCAAGAGCGTCGACATCGACGCCCGGCTGGGCACCGCACGACCCCCGGCCGCGACCGACGGCTCGTTCAACCTCCTGGTACTGGGCTCGGATTCACGGGCCGGCGCGAACGGCGGCCTGGCCGGCGGGGACACCGGCGACACGGCCCGCTCGGACACCGCGATGGTGGTCCACATCAGCCAGGACCACTCGCGCGCCGAGGTCGTCTCGATACCGCGTGACACCCTGGTCACCCGCCCCGACTGCACCGACTCCACCGGCAGGCCCGCCCCGGGCGCCAAGCGCGCGATGTTCAACAGCGCGTACGAGACCGGCGGGGCCGCCTGCGCGGTCAGGACCACCGAACAGCTCACCGGGCTGCGGATGGACCACTACGTCGAGGTCGACTTCGTCGGCTTCGCCCACGTCGTGGACGCGATAGGCGGGGCCACCGTGACGACCACGGTGGCCATCCACGACAAGGACAGCGGGTTGGACCTCCCGGCGGGGGAGCACCACCTCAACGGCGAGCAGGCGCTGGCCTTCGTCCGTACCCGGCACGGCGTCGGTGACGGCAGCGACCTCGGCCGGATCGAACTCCAGAAGCAGATGGTGCGCTCGCTGCTCCAGCAGGCCGGCGGGATCGGGCTGTTCGGCAACCCGGTCAAGCTCTGGTCGGTCGGCGACACCCTCACCCGCAGCATCACCACCGACTCGGCACTGGCCTCGGTGAACTCCCTGGTGGGGCTGGCCCAGGAACTCAAGGGCATCGGCCCCGACCAGCTCAGCATGGTCACCCTGCCGGTGGTGACCGCCCCCGGCGACCTCAACCGGGTGGTCGAGCAGCAGCCCCAGGCCGATCAGCTCTGGGCCGCCCTGAAGGCCGACCAGCCGCTCCCGCAGGCCATCGTGGCGGACCAGCCGCAGAACCCGGCCCAGGCCGCCCCCACGGCCCCCGCGAAGGCCCCCACGGCCCCTGCGAAGGCTCCGAAGGCCCCGGCGGGCGGCGGAGCGGGCGCCACCGCGAGCCGCTAGGACGCGCCCGGAATATCCCCGGACCGGACCCGGTTTGGGAAGAAGCGGCCGGTCCTGGCAGACTGGTCCGTCGGTCCCGGTTCACGTGCGGCATTCAAGTCGCCGACCCGGTGCCCTCCCGAACACTAGGAGAACCCCTTGAAGCCCAACGTTCACCCCGAGTACGTGGTCACCCGTGTGACCTGCACCTGCGGCAACGAGTTCACCACTCGCTCGACCGAGGCCAGTGGCGAGATCCGCGCCGAGGTCTGCTCGCAGTGCCACCCGTTCTACACCGGCAAGCAGAAGATCCTCGACACCGGTGGCCGCGTGGCCCGCTTCGAGGCCCGCTTCGGCAAGCAGCACAGCGCGAAGGCCTAGCGCTCCCTCGGCGCCGGTCCCCGACGCCCCCGTACTCGTTCCGGGGGCGTCGGGGGCCGGCGCCGTTCGCGTCCCACGGTGCTCGCGCGCCCCCACACCACCGGATCTCACGGGAAGAAGGCCACTCCATGTTCGAGGCAGTCGAAGAGCTCCTCGCCGAGCACGCCGACCTCGAAACGAGGCTGGCCGACCCCTCGGTCCACGCCGACCAGGCGAACGCCCGCAAGCTGGCCAAGCGGTACGCCGAGCTGACCCCGATCACCCGCGTCTACCGCGCCTGGAAGCAGGCCGGTGAGGACATCGAGGCCGCTCGCGAACTCGCCGCCGAGGAGCCGGAGTTCCTCGCCGAGGTGAAGGAATCCGAGGCCCGCCGCGAGGAGCTGACCGAGGAGCTGCGGCTGCTCCTCGTGCCGCGCGACCCGAACGACGACAAGGACGTCATCCTGGAGGTCAAGGCGGGTGAGGGCGGCGAGGAGTCCGCGCTGTTCGCCGGCGACCTGCTCCGGATGTACCTGCGCTTCGCCGAGCGGGTCGGCTGGAAGACCGAGATCATCGACTCCAACGAGTCCGACCTCGGCGGCTACAAGGACGTCTCGGTGGCCGTGAAGACCAAGGGCAGCACCGAGCCCGGCCACGGCGTCTGGGCCCGGCTGAAGTACGAGGGCGGTGTGCACCGCGTGCAGCGCGTCCCCGCCACCGAGTCCCAGGGCCGGATCCACACCTCCGCGGCGGGCGTGCTGGTCACCCCCGAGGCCGAGGAGGTCGAGGTCGAGATCGTCGCCAACGACCTGCGGATCGACGTCTACCGCTCGTCGGGCCCCGGCGGCCAGTCGGTCAACACCACCGACTCCGCCGTCCGGATCACCCACCTCCCGACCGGTATCGTGGCCTCCTGCCAGAACGAGAAGAGCCAGCTGCAGAACAAGGAGCAGGCCATGCGTATCCTGCGTTCGCGGCTGCTGGCCGCCGCGCAGGAGGAGGCCGAGCGCGAGGCCTCGGACGCGCGCCGCAGCCAGGTCCGCACGGTGGACCGCTCCGAGCGGATCCGGACGTACAACTACCCCGAGAACCGCATCTCGGACCACCGCACGGGCTTCAAGTCGTACAACCTGGACCAGGTCCTGGACGGCGACCTGAACGCGGTGATCCAGTCCTGCGTCGACGCGGACGCGGCGGCCAAGCTCGCCACGGCCCAACAGAACTGAGACCGGCAGCCAGGCCGGAGCGCAGAAACAAGAGGTCGTACGGATGAACCTGCTGCTCGCCGAGGTGGCCCAGGCCACCCAGCGGTTGGCCGCGGCCGGCGTACCGTCGCCGCGCTTCGACGCGGAGGAACTCGCCGCACACGTCCACAACGTGAAGCGCAGCCAGCTGCACACGGTCAAGGACGCCGACTTCGACGCCCGCTACTGGGAGGCCGTCTCCCGCCGGGAGGCGCGCGAGCCGCTGCAGCACATCACCGGCCGGGCGTTCTTCCGCTATCTGGAGCTGGAGGTCGGCCCCGGGGTCTTCGTGCCCCGCCCGGAGACCGAGTCGGTCGTCGAGTGGGCCATAGACGCCGTCCGGGACATGGACGTCGCCGAGCCGCTGGTGGTCGACCTCTGCTCCGGCTCCGGCGCCATCGCCCTCGCCCTCGCCCAGGAGCTGCCGCGCTCCACCGTGCACGCCTTCGAACTGGACGAGGGCGCGCTGCGGTACACCCGGCGCAACATCGAGGCCAGCTCCGACCGGGCCCGCGTCACCCTGCACGCCGGTGACGCCACCCGGGCCTTCGAGGACGACCGCTCCTGGGACGGCCGCTTCGACCTGGTGATCTCCAACCCGCCGTACATCCCCCTCACCGAGTGGGAGTACGTCGCGCCGGAGGCCCGCGACCACGACCCGCAGATGTCGCTGTTCTCCGGCGAGGACGGGCTGGACACCATCCGCGGCATCGAGCGGGTCGCCGCCCGGCTGCTGCGCCCGGGTGGGGCCGTGGTGATCGAGCACGCCGACACCCAGGGCGGCCAGGTGCCGTGGATCTTCAACGAGGAGGGCGGCTGGACGGACGCAGCCGACCACCGCGACCTCAACAACCGCCCGCGCTTCACCACGGCGCGCAAGGCATCGCTGTAATGAGCAATCTCGGAAGGGGACCGCACCGATGAGCCGCCGCTACGACTGTGCCGACACCGGGGACCGCGCCACCGGCCTGCGCGAGGCCGCCTCGGCCATCCGCCGCGGCGAACTCGTCGTGCTGCCCACCGACACCCTCTACGGGGTCGGCGCCGACGCCTTCTCGCCGGAGGCCGTCGCCGCCCTGCTGGCCGCCAAGGGCCGGGGCCGCAACATGCCCTCGCCCGTGCTGGTCGGCTCGCCGACCACCCTGCACGGCCTGGTCACCGATTTCTCCGAACAGGCCTGGGAGCTGGTCGACGCCTTCTGGCCGGGCGGGCTCACCCTGGTCGCCCGGCACCAGCCCTCGCTGCGCTGGGACCTCGGCGAGACCCGGGGCACCGTCGCCGTCCGGATGCCGCTGCACCCGGTCGCGATCGAGCTGCTGAACACCACCGGCCCGCTCGCCGTCTCCAGCGCCAACAGGACCGGCGGACCGTCCCCGAGCACCTGCGACGAGGCCCAGCAGCAGCTCGGCGACGCCATCTCCGTCTACCTGGACGGCGGCCGGGCCGACCACGCCACCGCCTCCTCGATCGTCGACGTCACGGGCAAGGTCCCGGTCCTGCTGCGGGCCGGCGCGATCAGCGCCGAGCAGCTGAGGGAGGTCGTCCCCGACCTGGAGGCCGGCAGTTGACGGCCGCCTCCCTCCATGCCGGGCCCGGCATATCGCCGTACCTGAGCGTGGGCCCGCGGCCGCTGGACCACTTCCGGATCCTGTTCGTCTGTACCGGCAACATCTGCCGCTCGCCGATCGCCGAGCGGCTCACCCGGCGTGAGCTGGACACCCGGCTCAGCCCCCGGGTGGCCGGGCGCATCCTGGTGGAGAGCGCCGGCACCTGGGGCCACGAGGGCGCGCCGATGGAGGAGCACGCCGCCACGGTGCTGGACGAGTACGGCGCCGACAGCGGCGGCTTCGCCGGCCGTGAGCTGCTGGACGAGCACGTGGTCGAGGCCGACCTGGTGCTCACCGCGACCCTCGACCACCGCGCCCAGGTGATCTCGATGGGCCACGAGGCGGGCCTGCGCACCTTCACCCTGAAGGAGTTCACCCGCCTGGTGCGGACGATCGACCCGGGCACCCTGCCCGACCCGCGTCGCGGCGCCGACGTCACCGAGCGTGCCCGCGCGCTGGTCCGGGCCGCCGCCGCGCTGCGCGGCTGGCTGCTCGCCGCCAGCCCGGAGTCGGACGAGGTGCACGACCCGTACGGCGCGCCGATCGGGATGTTCCGCAACTGCGGCGAGGAGATATTCCACGCGGTGGACCCGGTGGTCACCGCGCTCACCGGAGTGCCCGCGCGGGTGTGAAACAGGGGCCGGGGCTGTAACTCCGTGCCTCACCGGTGCTCTGGCCCCGGCGCCCCTCCCGGCGTCCGGCCGGGTGCACCGGCCTCGCGTCGGCAGGACGGCCGGGAGGCCCGGTCATACGCTGGAGAGACCCCCTGCCTCCGGTCGGGAGGCACGCCACGGACCCTGCCCGGGAGCCCCGCCATGACCGTCACCGATGCCGCGACCGGCTCCACCGAGACGACGGGGCGCCGTTGGGCGTCCGAGGCGCTGCACCGGGCCGATCCGCAGCTGGCCGACCTGCTCGCCGCCGAGGCCGAGCGGCGGGCCGAGACGATCCAGCTGCTGGCGGGGGAGAACCTCACCAGCGCGGCGGTACTGGCGGCGCTCTCCGGCCCGCTGATCGACAAGTACGCCGAGGGCTACCCGGGCCGGCGCCACCACACCGGCTGCGCGCTCGCGGACGCCGCCGAGCTGCTGGCGATCGACCGGGCCCGCGAGCTGTTCTCCGCCCCGCACGCCAATGTCCAGCCCCGCTCGGTCACTTCGGCGATGCTGGCGGCCTACGCGGCGCTGCTGCGGCCGGGCGACGTGGTGCTGGCGATGTCGCTGGAGCACGGCGGTCACCTCAGCTGCGGATCGCGGGCCAACTTCTCCGGCCGCTGGTTCGAGTTCATCGGTTACGGGGTCCGCCGGGACGACGGCCTGATCGACCTCGACCAGGTCCGCGAACTCGCCCGGCTCCACCGCCCCAAGGCGATCGTGGCCGGATCCATCTCCTACCCCCGGCACCCCGACTGGGCCGCCTTCCGGGAGATCGCCGACGAGGTCGACGCCTATCTGATCGCCTCCGTCGCACAGACCACCGGCCTGGTCGCGGCCGGTGCGGCGCCCTCCCCGGTGCCGTACGTGGACGTCACCGTCGCCGCCACCCACAAGCTCCTCCGCGGTCCGCGCGGCGGCCTGCTGCTCTGTATCGCCGAGCTGGCCGAGCGGATCGACCGGGCGGTGTTCCCGTTCAGCCAGGGCGGCGCCGCGATGAACGAGGTGGCCGGCAAGGCCGTCGCCCTGGCCGAGGCGGGCACCCCCGGCTACCGCGCGTACGCCCTGCGCACGGTGGCCGGCGCCCGGGTGCTGGCGGACGGGCTCGCGGCGGCCGGTGCGCGCCCGCTGACCGGCGGCACCGACACCCATCTGGTCACCGCCGACGTCGGCCCGCTGGGCGTCAGCGGAGCCGAGGCCGAGCGCCGCTGCGCCGCGGCCGGACTGATGCTCGGCAAGAGCGCACTGCCGTACGACCCGGCGCCACCCGCCGAGGCGTCCGGGATCAGGCTCGGCACCGGCACCGTGACCTCGCAGGGCATGGGCGAGACCGAGCTCGCGGAGATCGCCGGACTGATCGGCCGTCTGCTCACGGAGGGCGCGGACGCCCGGACCGGCGCCCGGGTCCGGGAGCTCGCGCAGGCCTTCGCCGACCGCCGGTGAGAGCGACCGGAGCACAGACATCCGACTTACCTACCCGCCAGGGCGAACCGCGATGCACACCCCACGCGTCCGACTCAATAAGGTGTGTGCCGTGGCGACCCACCTCGAACCCCGGACAGGCACGGGGGTACTTTCGGTACCCACCCGTTGGACAGTGACGCAGGAGGCCAGTGGTGCGTGAGTATCTGCTGGTGCTGTTCTGCACCGCGGCCGTCACCTACCTGCTGACCGGCCCGGTACGGAAGTTCGCGATCGCGGCCGGCGCGATGCCGCCGGTCCGCGCCCGTGACGTGCACCGCGAGCCCACGCCGCGACTCGGCGGCATCGCCATGTTCGGCGGCCTCTGCGCGGGCATCCTGGTGGCCTCCCAGCTGGACAACCTGAGCAAGATCTTCTCCGAGGGCACCGACATCCGGGCGCTGCTCTCCGGCGCCGGGATCATGTGGCTGCTCGGCGTGCTCGACGACAAATGGGGCGTGGACGCGCTGGTGAAGCTCGGCGGCCAGATGATCGCCGCCGGTGTGATGGTCTGGCAGGGCGTCACCGTGATCACGATCCCGGTGCCCGGCTTCGGCGCGGTCGCGGTCAGTCCCACCCAGGGCATGGTCATCTCGGTCACCATGGTCGTCGTCATGGTCAACGCGGTGAACTTCATCGACGGTCTGGACGGCCTGGCCGGCGGCATGGTCTGCATCGCCGCGATGGCCTTCTTCCTCTACTCGTACCGGCTCTGGTACGGCTACTCGATCAACGACGCGGCCCCCGCCGTGCTGTTCAGCGTGCTGCTGATCGGCATGTGCCTCGGTTTCCTGGCGCACAACCTGCACCCGGCCCGGATCTTCATGGGCGACTCCGGCTCGATGATGCTGGGCCTGATGCTCGCCGTCGCCGCGATCTCCATCACCGGCCGGGTCGACCCCGACCTGATCACCAGCGAGACCGGATCGCTGACCGCCACCGTGCACGCCCTGGTGCCGATCTACATCCCGCTGCTGCTGCCGCTGACGGTCATCGCGCTGCCGCTGGCCGACCTGCTGCTCGCCGTGGTCCGCCGCACCTGGGCCGGCCAGTCGCCGTTCGCCGCCGACAAGCGGCACCTGCACCACCGGTTGCTCCAGGTCGGCCACTCGCACAGCCGGGCCGTGCTGATCATGTACTTCTGGGCGGCGCTGATCGCCTTCGGCACCGTCGCCTTCTCGGTCACCAACACCGGCCGCACGGTGGTGCTGACCCTGGCCGGGCTCTGCCTGGTCGGCCTGGTGGTGCTGCTGACCCCGCAGTTCCGCCCGCGCGCCCCGCGGGCCGTGCAGGCCTTCGTCCCGCCGCGCTACCGCCGCCGCAAGCCGGCCCGGGCCGTCGCGGACACCGCCCCGGCCGCCGGGACCGCCGCCGGGGCCACCGCCACGGGCAGCGGCGCCACAGGCGGCGGCGTCACGGAGAGTGGCGGTACGGAGAGCGCTGCCACCGGCGGCAGCGGCGAGGGCCCGACCCCGCCGACCTCCGCGCCGATGGCCGAGCTGTCCGCGAAGGACAAGGAACTGCTCGGCGGTCTGGACGGCGGCTCGTCCGCGGTCGGCGGTCGCGGACGCGGTACCGGCCGTGGCTAGCGGGCGAGTTGACGAGACGTCACGCCGCTTCACCCGGATGGCTGCATCGTTGGGCCATCAGTGTGACAGGTGCCACATATTCATGGTAAAGCTCTCATCAAATAGTTTGTGATACCGTTCACGAGTACCGAGAACACGCCGAAAGACCTGACAGGTGGAGGACTTCCGTCCCTGGTCGGTCTCCCTCGACGGGCTCGCCGCCAAGCGGCCGGCCTGCGGCGGCCTTTCGGTCCGGTGTCACCCACCACGTTCTGTGCCCGTCCCCCCGCCACCCGACATGCCGCCGGAGTTGCCGACATGCCGTCCAACGACGCCCGGATCCTCCGAGGCGCCGCGATCCCCACTGCGGTCGCCGGAATCATCGCGATGGTGATCTCCTTTGCCGTCGCGGGTAGCAAGGGGCTGCTCGGCGCTCTCTTCGGAACGCTGCTGGTGATGGCCTTCTTCAGCTTCGGCCAGGTCGCACTCGACCGGCTGACCAGGTCGAACCCGCAGATCATGATGGCCGCGGCGCTCCTGGTCTACACCACTCAGATCCTGCTGGTCGGTATCGTCCTCGCGGTCTTCAAGGACACCGAACTCTTCAACCGGCAGGCCTTCGCCTTCACGCTGCTGGGCTGCGCCCTGATCTGGACGGGCTTCCAGGTGCGCGGCGCACTCAAGGCCAAGACCTTCTACGTCGACCCCGACGCCTCCGAAAACAAGGGCGACAAGCCTTCCGACTCGGGGCGTCAACAGTGACGAGGCCAGACTGTCCCCCCAACGAGGGGGGCGGTGTTTATGCCGTCCTGACGGGCTGCTATCGTCCGTCGCAGCAACGGAGTACGGGAAGAGGCCTGGTCTGTCCGCCTGACGGACGGATCGCCCCCCGGATCCGCGCCGTCTTCGATGATCCCGCTGTGGTGCAGCGCACTGCCGCGCGGGGTCTGCGAGAAACCCATCAAGTTCCAGTGCCGCTACGTGGTCGCAGGCCACGCCGACACACCGAGGTTGCCGTAACCATGCGTCACGACGAAGGAGTCCGTGGTGAGTGCTGAACTCACGTCCCTCGCCTCAGGCAGTTGCCACTTCGGGGACGCTGGCTGTGGCTTCCCGGCCCCGGGTCTGAACGAGTTCCAGTTCCAGCCGATCTTCTCGATCGGCAGCGTCGAGTTCAACAAGCCGATGCTGCTCTCGATCGTCGTCGCGCTGCTGGTGGTCGTCTTCTTCTGGGCCGCCTTCGCCAAGCCGCGGCTGGTCCCCGGGAAGCTGCAGCTGGTCGGTGAGATCGGCTACGACTTCGTCAAGCGCTCCATCGTGCTGGAGACGATCGGCAAAAAGGGCGAGAAGTACGTCCCGATGCTGGTCTCGATGTTCTTCTTCATCTGGTTGATGAACATCATGTCGATCATCCCGTTCGCCCAGTTCCCGGTGACGGCGGCGATCGCGTTCCCGGCCGGCCTCGCGGCCGTCGTGTGGATCACCTACATGACGCTGACCTTCAAGAAGCACGGCTTCGTCGGCGGTCTGAAGAACCTCTGCTGGCCCTCGGGCATCCCCGGCTGGGTCATGTTCATCCTGGTGCCGATCGAGTTCTTCTCGAACATCTTCGTGCGGCCCTTCACGCTCGCGGTCCGAGCCTTCGCGAACATGTTCGCCGGCCACCTGCTGATCGTGATGTTCTCCATCGCCTCCTGGTACCTGCTCAGCCCGACCCTGGGCGCGCTGTACGGCTCGGCCTCGTTCATCGTCGCCGTCGGCCTCACCGCCTTCGAGCTGCTGGTCCAGTTCCTGCAGGCCTACATCTTCGTGATGCTGGCCAGCAGCTACATCGCCGGTGCCCTCGAAGAGGCGCACTGAGCCAGGGGGCCACGGCCCCTCCCCGAACCAAACCTCCCGGACCGCCCGGTGGCCAATCACCACCGGTTCACCACCCTGCAAAGGACAACTGCAATGAGCTTCCTCGCTGAGGGCACTGTCTACGGTTCCGTCGCCTCCCTGGGCTACGGCCTCGCCGCCATCGGCCCCGGCATCGGCGTCGGTCTCATCTTCGGTAACGGTGTCCAGGCCATGGCCCGTCAGCCCGAGGCCGCGGGTCTGATCCGCTCCAACATGTTCATCGGCTTCGCGCTGACCGAGGCGCTCGCCCTCATCGGCATCGTCATGCCGTTCGTCTTCGGCAACAAGTAATCCCGCCGTAGACCCATTCGAGGAAGGTCCAGATATGAGCGTCGTGGCCCAGCTTGCGGCCGAGGAGAAGATGAATCCTCTCCTCCCCGCGTGGCCCGAGATCATCATCGGCCTGCTCTGCTTCTTCATCGTCTTCGGTCTGCTCGGCAAGAAGCTCCTCCCCAGCATCGAGAAGGTGCTGTCGGAGCGCCGGGACGCCATCGAGGGCGGCATGGAGCGAGCCGAGGCCGCTCAGGCCGAGGCTCAGGCCCTGCTTGAGCAGTACCGCGCCGAGCTCGCCGAGGCGCGTCACGAGGCTGCTCGCATCGTCGAGCAGGCTCGCGAGCAGGGCGCCGCCCAGCTCGTCGAGATGCGCGAGGAGGGCCAGCGCCAGCGCGAGGCCATCGTCGCGGCCGGCCACGCCCAGATCGAGGCCGACAAGAAGCAGGCGACTGCCGCCCTGCGCCAGGACGTGGGTTCGCTGGCCTCCCAGCTGGCCTCCCGCATCGTGGGTGAGTCCCTTGAGGACCACGCCCGGCAGAGCGGCGTGATCGACCGCTTCCTGGACGAGCTGGAGGCCAAGGCCGCCGTTGCTCAGGGTGCGGCCAAGTGATCGGCGCAAGCCGCGAGGCCCTCGCCGCCGGGCGGCAGAACCTCGAAGGCCTGACCGACTCCACCTCGGTGGACGCGGTCAAGCTGGCCGAGGAGCTCACCGCCGTCACGGTCCTCCTGGACCGTGAGGTGTCGCTCCGCCGCGTGCTGACGGACCCCTCCCGGTCCGGCCAGGACAAGGCCCAGCTGCTCTCCTCGCTGCTGTCCGGGCAGGTCTCCGGTGAGACCGTCGACCTGGTCTCCGGCCTGGTTCGCAGCCGCTGGTCCGGCTCGCGCGACCTGGTCGACGCCACCGAGCAGCTGGCCGCGTACGCCGAGGTCATCGCCGCCGAGAAGGCCGGTGTCCTGGACGACGTCGAGGACGAGCTGTTCCGGTTCGGCCGGGTGGCGACGGGCACGCACGAGCTGCGTTCCGCGCTGACCGAGCCCAAGGCCGGCACCGTCGCCAAGGCGGCCCTGGTCAAGAAGCTGCTCGGCGGCCGCGCCAACGCGGGCACCGTCCGGCTGGTCACGGCCCTGGTCACCAACCCGCGTGGCCGTAGCCTGGAGCAGGGCCTGGAGTCCTACTCGAAGCTCGCCGCCTCGCGGCGCGGGCGCGTGGTGGCCCTGGTCACCACCGCGGTGCCGCTGTCGGACGGCCAGAAGGAGCGCCTCACCGGTGCTCTGGGCCGGCTGTACGGCCGCCAGGTCCACCTGAACATCGATGTCGACCCCGAGGTCGTCGGCGGTGTCCGGGTGCAGATCGGCGACGAGATCATCGACGGCACCGTGTCGAGCCGCCTCGAAGGCGCTCGCCAGTCGCTCGAAGGCTGAGCACCGAAGCACATCCGACCCTCGGTCGGGAACCGGCTCCCCCCGGAGCCGGCAAATCGTACGGCCGGTTCGAGAGACCCGGCCGAGAGTCGAATACTTGCGGCCCTCAATGGCGGGCCGAGGATCGCAAACTAGGAGAGCAGGGAAGCCTGATGGCGGAGCTTACGATCCGTCCGGAGGAGATCCGGGACGCGCTGGCCGACTTTGTCCAGTCGTACCAGCCGGACGCCGCCTCGCGTGAAGAGGTCGGCACGGTCACTGACGCGGCGGACGGTATCGCGCATGTCGAGGGTCTGCCCTCGGTCATGGCGAACGAGCTGCTGAAGTTCGAGGACGGCACGCTCGGCCTCGCGCTGAACCTCGACACCCGCGAGATCGGTGTCGTCATCCTCGGTGAGTTCGGCGGCATCGAAGAGGGCCAGACGGTGCGCCGCACCGGCGAGGTCCTCTCCGTGCCGGTCGGCGAGGGCTACCTCGGCCGCGTCGTGGACCCGCTGGGCAACCCGATCGACGGCCTGGGCGACATCGCGTCCAGCGGCCGCCGCGCCCTGGAGCTGCAGGCTCCGGGCGTCATGGCCCGCAAGTCGGTCAAGGAGCCGCTGCAGACCGGCATCAAGGCCATCGACGCGATGACCCCGATCGGCCGCGGCCAGCGCCAGCTGATCATCGGTGACCGCCAGACCGGCAAGACCGCGGTGGCCGTCGACACGATCATCAACCAGCGTGACAACTGGCGCTCGGGCGACCCGAAGAAGCAGGTCCGCTGCATCTACGTCGCCGTGGGCCAGAAGGGCTCCACCATCGCGTCCGTCCGCGGCGCCCTGGAGGAGGCCGGCGCGCTGGAGTACACCACCATCGTGGCCGCTCCCGCCTCCGACCCGGCCGGCTTCAAGTACCTCGCTCCGTACACCGGCTCCGCCATCGGCCAGGAGTGGATGTACGACGGCAAGCACGTCCTGATCATCTTCGACGACCTGTCGAAGCAGGCCGAGGCCTACCGCTCCGTCTCCCTGCTGCTGCGCCGCCCGCCGGGCCGCGAGGCCTACCCGGGTGACGTCTTCTACCTGCACTCCCGTCTGCTGGAGCGCTGCGCCAAGCTGAACGACGCGCTCGGCGGCGGCTCGATGACCGGTCTGCCGATCATCGAGACCAAGGCCAACGACGTCTCGGCGTACATCCCGACCAACGTCATCTCCATCACCGACGGCCAGTGCTTCCTGGAGTCCGACCTGTTCAACGCCGGCATCCGCCCGGCCGTGAACGTCGGTATCTCGGTCTCCCGCGTCGGTGGCTCCGCCCAGATCAAGGCCATGCGTTCGGTCGCCGGCCGTCTGCGTCTGGACCTCGCCCAGTACCGTGAGCTGGAGGCGTTCGCCGCCTTCGGTTCCGACCTGGACGCGGCCTCCAAGGCCCAGCTGGAGCGCGGTGCGCGCATGGTCGAGCTGCTGAAGCAGGGCCAGTACCAGCCGTTCCCGGTCGAGGAGCAGGTCGCCTCCATCTGGGCCGGCACCACCGGCAAGCTGGACGACGTCCCGGTCGCGGACATCCGCCGCTTCGAGCGCGAGTTCCTGGACCACCTGCGTCTGCAGCACAAGGACCTGCTGGCCGGCATCGTCGAGACCGGTCTGCTGGCCGACGGCACCGTCGACGCGCTGACCGAGGCGATCGCCGCCTTCAAGCAGGGCTTCACCACCGCCGACGGCAAGCTGCTCGGCGAGCAGGCCTGAGTCCGGTAGCGAGGGAAAGGACGTAACGACCCATGGGAGCACAGCTTCGGGTCTACAAGCGCCGGATCCGCTCTGTCACCGCGACGAAGAAGATCACCAAGGCGATGGAGATGATCTCCGCGTCGCGCATCGTCAAGGCGCAGCGCGCGGTGGCCGCCTCCACTCCGTACGCCGATGAGCTCACCAGGGCGGTGACGGCGGTGGCCACCCGGTCCAACGCCAAGCACCCGCTCACCACCGAGAACCCGAACGCCTCGCGCGCCGCCGTCCTGCTGATCACGGCGGACCGCGGCCTGGCGGGCGGTTACTCGACCAACGCCATCAAGCAGGCCATCGCGCTCAGCGCGAAGCTTCGCGCCGAGGGCAAGGACGTGGTGACGTACATCGTCGGCCGCAAGGGCGTCTCGTACTACAACTTCCGCGATCTTGCGATCGCGGGCTCGTGGACGGGATTCTCCGACAAGCCGACCTACGGTGACGCGAAGGCCGTGGCGGTCGACCTGATCGAGGCCTTCACGGCCGAGACGGGCGGCGTCGACGAGCTCCACCTGGTCTCCACCAAGTTCGAGTCGATGCTGACCCAGACCGCGGTGGACGCCCGGCTGCTGCCGCTGAAGCTGGACGAGGTCCAGCTCAGCGACGACAAGCCGGCCAAGGCGGAGATCTTCCCGCTGTACGACTTCGAGCCGTCGGCGGAGGGCGTCCTCGACGCGCTGCTGCCGCGGTACGTCGAGAGCCGGATCTACAACGCGCTGCTGCAGTCGGCCGCCTCGGAGCACGCCGCTCGCCGGCGCGCGATGAAGAGCGCGACCGACAATGCCGGCGAGCTCATCAAGTCGCTCACGCGGCTTGCCAACTCGGCCCGTCAGGCCGAGATCACCCAGGAAATCAGCGAGATCGTCGGCGGTGCCAACGCCCTCGCCGACGCTAGCCGCGGGAGCGAATGAGAATGACCACCACTGTTGAGCCGACCACGGCGACGGGCCGCGTCGCGCGGGTCATCGGCCCGGTCGTCGACGTGGAGTTCCCCGTCGACGCGATTCCGGACATGTTCAACGCCCTGCACGTCGAGGTGGACAACCCCGACGGCACGGGCAAGAAGACCCTGACCCTCGAGGTCGCCCAGCACCTCGGCGACGGCGTGGTCCGCGGCATCTCGATGCAGCCGACCGACGGTCTCGTCCGTGGCGCGCAGGTCTCCGACACCGGTTCGGCGATCTCCGTCCCGGTCGGCCAGATCACCAAGGGTAAGGTCTTCAACGCCCTCGGTGAGGTGCTGAACGTCGACAAGGCCGAGTTCGAGTCGCAGGTGGAGGTCCGCTGGCCGATCCACCGCAAGGCCCCGGACTTCAAGGACCTCGAGTCCAAGACCGAGATGTTCGAGACCGGCATCAAGGTCATCGACCTGCTCACCCCGTACGTGACCGGTGGCAAGATCGGTCTGTTCGGTGGTGCCGGTGTCGGTAAGACCGTTCTGATCCAGGAGATGATCTACCGCGTCGCCGAGAACTTCGGTGGTGTGTCGGTCTTCGCCGGTGTCGGTGAGCGTACCCGTGAGGGCAACGACCTGATCGACGAGATGGTCGACTCGGGCGTTCTGGACAAGACCGCGCTGGTCTTCGGCCAGATGGACGAGCCGCCGGGCACCCGTCTGCGCGTCGCGCTCTCCGCGCTGACCATGGCGGAGTACTTCCGTGACGTGGAGCAGCAGGACGTTCTGCTCTTCATCGACAACATCTTCCGGTTCACCCAGGCCGGTTCCGAGGTGTCGACCCTGCTCGGCCGTATGCCCTCCGCGGTGGGTTACCAGCCGAACCTGGCCGACGAGATGGGCCTCCTGCAGGAGCGCATCACCTCGACCCGCGGTCACTCGATCACCTCGATGCAGGCGATCTACGTTCCCGCGGACGACCTGACCGACCCGGCGCCGGCCACCACCTTCGCCCACCTCGACGCGACGACGGTTCTCTCCCGTCCGATCTCCGAGAAGGGCATCTACCCGGCCGTCGACCCGCTGGACTCCACGTCCCGCATCCTGGACCCGCGCTACATCGCGCAGACCCACTACGACACGGCCATCCGCGTCAAGGGGATCCTGCAGAAGTACAAGGACCTCCAGGACATCATCGCGATCCTCGGCATCGACGAGCTGAGCGAGGACGACAAGGTCATCGTCCACCGTGCCCGTCGCATCGAGCGCTTCCTCTCGCAGAACACCTACGTGGCGAAGCAGTTCACCGGCGTCGACGGCTCGACCGTGCCGCTGTCGGAGACCATCGAGGCCTTCAACGCGATCGCGGACGGCAAGTACGACTCGATCCCCGAGCAGGCCTTCTTCATGTGCGGTGGCATCGAGGACCTCGAGAAGAACGCCGCCGAGCTCGCGAAGAAGTAGTCGCGGCCGGTAGCAGCTGAGTGACCGTGAGGGGTGGGCCCCAGCCCTGGGACCCACCCCTCACGTCGCATCGGCTGTGATTCCGGTCAAATCCGGGCCGCCGGTTTCATGCCGGAGGCGCGGGCCCGTTATTCTTACCGAAACTCCCGAGTAATCGGGCGTTGCATGAGCCTAGGAGCCCACGTTGGCTGAGCTGCACGTCGAGCTGGTCGCAGCCGACCGCAAGGTGTGGTCCGGTGCGGCCACCATCGTTGTCGCCCGTACGGCCTCCGGTGACACCGGCATCATGCCGGGTCACACCCCGGTGCTGAGCGTGCTGGAGACCGGCCCGGTCACCATCCGCACGGTGGACGGCGGCACCGTGATCGCCGCGGTGCACGGAGGGTTCATCTCCTTCGCCGACAACAAGCTGTCTCTGCTCGCGGAGATCGCCGAGCTGGCGGACGAGATCGATGTCGCGCGGGCCGAGCGCGCGCTGGAGCAGGCACAGTCCTCCCTGGACGAGCACGCCGAGCGGCGCGCGGAGGTCCGCCTGTTCGCGGCGCGCGGCCTCAAGGCCCACGCCTGAGTCGCACCAGACCCCTCGGTTGAGGGGTCGACCGACGGTCCCGGGGACGCGCGAGCGTGACCCCGGGACTGTCGTCTCAGTTGGTAGGTCAACGCGGTCGCTTGATAGGACCGACATACGGGGAACGCGGGTAGCGAGGAGGTAGGTGAGCATGGTCCTCGCCCTTGTGGTGTGTGCGGCGGTCGTGGCCCTGGGTGTGATCGGCCTCGTGGCATTCGCGGTACGACGCCGGGTGATCCAGCGGGTCGGCGGCACGTTCGACTGCAGTTACCGGCTCAAAATGCCCGCCGACGCCTCGACGCAGCCCGACCTCGACGAGAACGGCAAACCCACCTCGGCCCCGGTCCCACAGACCGATGGCAAGGGGTGGGTTTTTGGTATCGGCCGGTACAGCGGTGACTCGATCGAGTGGTTCCGGGTCTTCTCGTACGCCCCGCGCCCGCGCCGGGTACTGCCCCGCCGGGAGATCGAGGTGCTCGGCCGGCGCTACCCCGAGGGGCAGGAGGAGCTGGCCCTGCTCTCCGGCTCGGTCGTGCTCCGCTGCCTGCACAACGGCGCCCCGCTGGAGCTGGCGATGAGCGACGACGCCCTGACCGGCTTCCTGGCCTGGCTCGAGGCGGCCCCGCCCGGGCAGAGAGTCAACGTCGCGTAGCGACGAGACTCCCCGAGGGAAGGGTTAACGCCGCCTAACCTCGCGGCTAGGCTGGGCCGCATGGTCAATCTGACGCGTATCTACACCCGTACCGGCGACGACGGCACCACCGCGCTGGGTGACATGAGCCGGACCACCAAGACCGATCCGCGCCTGGTCGCGTACGCCGACGCCAACGAGGCGAACGCGGCGATCGGGGTGGCGGTGGCCGCCGGCGCGCTGCCCGAGGACGTGGTGGCGGTGCTCGTCCGGGTGCAGAACGACCTGTTCGACGTGGGGGCGGACCTCTCCACCCCGGTCGTCGAGGACCCGAAGTACCCGCCGCTGCGGGTCCTGCAGTCGTACATCGACCGGCTGGAGACCGACTGCGACCACTATCTGGAGTCGCTGGAGAAGCTGCGCAGCTTCATCCTGCCCGGGGGCACCGCCGGAGCGGCCTATCTGCACCTGGCCTGCACGGTGGTGCGGCGGGCCGAGCGGTCCACCTGGGCGGCGATCGAGGCACACGGCGACACCGTCAACCCGCTGACCGCCAAGTACCTCAACCGGCTCTCCGACCTGCTGTTCATCCTCGCCCGCTCGGCGAACAAGGAGCGCGGCGACGTGCTCTGGGTGCCCGGCGAGAACCGCTGAGCCGGGCCCGGGCCCGCGTGGGCTACTGCTGCTGCGGGACCTTCCAGCCGACCACCAGGCCGTCCTCGACGATGGCGCCGGCCGGTGCCTCCTTGGGCCAGAGCGAGTAGCAGGCGGCCACGATCACGTTGACCACGGCCACGATGCTCAGCCGCAGGTACCAGCCGGTGAAGGTGTCGAACCGGGCGGAGCCGTCGGAGAGCGGGACCAGTGCGGTGATCAGGGCGAGGGTGATGGCGGCGGAGACCACGGTCCGGCCGCAGATCTGCCACTCGTAGCGGGTCCGCTCGGGGCCGTACTTGGGGGAGCGCCGCGGCTTGGGGCCGCCCGCGAAGCGGTACAGGAAGTGCCGGTCGGCCCAGCGGACCAGGGACGGCCCGTAGCCGATCGAGAAACCGGCGTAGCTCGCCGCGAGCGCGTGCGTCCAGCTCGCGGTGGCGCCGCCGCGCAGGTCGAGCACCGTGAGGACGAACAGGGTCAGGTCCACCACGGGCAGGCCGACCAGCAGTACGGTGCTCAGCCGCTGGCGGCGCAGCAGGTAGCGGGTGGCGAGGCCGAGGGCGAGCACGGCCCAGAAGGCCACCTCGGCCGCGACGATGAGGGTGACGATCACGGTGTTCTCCCGGGCTCTCGGCGGTGCCTCCAGCCTTCCGTGCGCGGCCCGGCCCGTCATCGTCGCGGAAGGCGAGCCCGGGCTGCATCCTTCGATGTACGGCGGCTCCTCCCCGCACCGGAGCCGGGCACCCCGCCGGGGGTGATCTGATGGGGCCGTGCGCAGACCCGTCCTCACCCCGCAGCAGGAAGACCGCGCGATCGCCCTCCTCGGGCTGCTCGGCGGCCTGGTGCTGATCGCGTTCCGGGTGTACGAGGAGCCCGCGACCGTCCCCCGCTGGGCGGTGCTGCCGCCGCTGCTGGTGACGGCGGCCCTGGAGCCGTTCCGGCGCCGCCGGCCGGTCCTGACCGTGACGGTCGGCGGGCTGGCCTTCGCCGTGAGCGTCTTCTACGGCGCGCTGCTGGCGACCACCATCATGTACACCGACCTGCTCTACGCGGCGGTGATCTACGGCAGCCGCCGGATGTCGCGCGTCCTGCACCTGAGCGGTGGCGTCTCGGTGCTGGTGCTCAGCACCCTGACGCTGGTCTACACCGACGCCCCGAAGGCGATCGCGGTGATGGTGGTCACCGCGTTGATCTTCCTGGGGCCGGTGTGGACCGGTGACGTCGTGCGCAAGCACCGTCAGGAGGCGGAGAACGAGCGGCTGCGGGCCGAGCAGACCGCGCTGCTCTCCGAGATGGACCGGCGGGAGGCAGTGGGTGCCGAACGGGCCAGAATGGCAAGGGAGTTGCACGACGTGGTGGCCAACCACCTGTCCGCCATCGCGATCCATGCCACCGGCGCGCAGTCGCTGGCCCGCCGTCAGCGGCGGCCCGAGGACGATCCGCTGGTGGCGGCGCTGGCGGTGATCCGGGAGAACAGCGTCCAGGGTTTGGCCGAAATGCGCCGGATGATCGGCCTGTTGCGGGACAGCGGCGGGGGAGCGGTCGACGAGTCCTACACCGCACCCGACCTGGCCGCGGTGGACAGTCTGCTGGCCAAGGCCGGGGCGGCCGGGCAGGACGTCGGGCTGGCCTTCGAGCTGACCGAGCGGGGCGAGCGCGGCGAACTGCCGGCGCCGGTCGGGCTGGCGGCGTACCGGATCGTCCAGGAGTCGCTGACCAACGCGCTCAAGCACGCCGGGCCGGGGACGGTCCGGCTGCTCCTGGAGTTCGGGGCGGACGAGCTGCGGATCGCCGTCGACAGCCCGTACAGCGGTGGCGAGGACCGGCGGCTGCCGGGTGCGCGGGCCGGTCTGGTGGGCATGGCGGAACGGGCCGGGCTGCTCGGCGGCAGCTTCGAGGCGGGCCCGGGCGGAGGGCTCTGGAGCGTGCGCGCGGTGCTGCCGCGCGCACTGGTGACGGAGAAGGGCGAGGGACGGGCATGACGATCCGGGTGCTGGTGGCGGAGGACCAGGCGGCCGTCCGGGCGGCGCTGGTGATGATCCTGCGGGCCGAGCCGGACATCGAGGTGGCCGGGCAGGCCGCCGACGGCGAGGAGGCGGTACGGCTGGCGCTGGAGCTGCGTCCGGACGTCGTCCTGATGGACGTCCAGATGCCCCGGCTGGACGGCGTCTCGGCGACCCGGGAGGTGGTGGCCGCCGGGGCGGCCCAGGTGCTGGTGCTGACCACCTTCGACCTGGACGAGTACGTCTACGGCGCGCTGCGGGCCGGCGCAGCCGGGTTCCTGCTGAAGGACCTGGAGGCGGACACCCTGGTCGAGGGCATCCGCACGGTGGCGCGGGGGGACGGCATGCTGGCGCCCTCGGTGACCCGGCGGCTGATCGGCACCTTCACCCGCCCGGAGCGGACGGTGGGGCCCGACGTACGGGCGCTGGTGGCCGGGCTGACGCCGCGCGAGCGCGAGGTGCTGGCCTGTGTCGGCGCGGGGCTGTCCAACGGCGAGATCGCGGGCCGGCTGGAGATGGCGGAGGCGACCACCAAGACGCATGTCAGCCGGATCCTGGCCAAGCTGCGGCTGCGCAGCCGGGTGCAGGCGGCGATCCTGGCGCAGGACCTCGGGCTGACCGTCTGAGCATCGGACGGTCCTGCCGTCCGACCTTTCGGTGACGGACCGGGTCGGGCACAGATCACACTCTCGATTGGCACCACGGGGCCGTCGCGGGCATTAGAGTCCGCGCATGAGCGACGCGGCTCCAGGTGGGTGATCCCTGCCCTGAGCCGCCTTCAGGGCCCGCCCGCAGGGCGGCGACGGCATCCGGGAGACCAGCCATGAGCAACGCGTCCAGCCAGCAGATCGCCGTGATCGGGGCCGGCCTGATGGGGGCCGGCATCGCCCAGGTCTCCGCGCAGGCCGGGCACCCGGTCGTGCTGCGGGACGTCACCGAGGAGGCGCTGCAGCGCGGTCTCGCGGGCATCCGCGCCTCGTACGACAAGTTCGTCGCCAAGGGGAGGCTCAGCGCCGAGGACGCCGAGGCGGCGCTCGGCCGGATCACCACCACCACCGACCTGGGCGCCGTCGCCGAGGCCGACATCGTGGTCGAGGCGGTCTTCGAGCAGCTGGACGTCAAGGAGGGCGTCTTCAGGGAGCTCGACAAGCTCGCCAAGGACGGCGCGGTGCTGGCCTCCAACACCTCCGCCATCCCGATCACCCGGATCGCCGCCGCCACCCGGCGCCCCGAGTCGGTCGTCGGCGTGCACTTCTTCTCGCCGGTGCCGCTGATGAAGCTGGTCGAGCTGGTGCGCGGCTACAAGACCAGCGACGAGACGCTGGCCGCCGCCCGGGCCTTCGCCGAGGGCGTCGGCAAGGACGTCGTCGTCGTCAACCGCGACGTGGCCGGCTTCGTCACCACCCGTCTGATCACCGCGCTGGTCGTCGAGGCCGCCAAGCTGTACGAGTCGGGCGTCGCCACCGCCGAGGACATCGACACCGCCTGCCGGCTCGGTTTCGGCCACCCGATGGGCCCGCTGGAGACCGCGGACCTCACCGGCGTCGACATCCTGCTGCACGCCGCCCGCAACATCTACGCCGAGACCCAGGACGAGAAGTTCGCCCCGCCGGAGATCATGGCCCGCATGGTCACCGCCGGTGACCTGGGCCGCAAGAGCGGCCGGGGCTTCTACCCGCACCCGGGCGCGTGAGCTCCGCAGACGAATGGCCGGGGCGGCCGCGCGGTCGTGGCACCGCGTGGCAGGCCCGGCCGGAGCCGGGTGAGTTTCCTCACGCCGGTGCCGCAGACGGGTGATTTGGGCGGGAATCGAGCGTAGGTATGGAGACTTACTGCGTATATTCCCTCGGACGAGTGAAGTTGACTCAGATCTGGCCTGAACCAGCAACCTGTGGTGCTGGTTCGCCGTCAGATCAGGGGGAACCCGGCATTCCGGCCGGGCCCGGGCGCGGGGCTACAGGCCCGCCCGGATGGACACCCCGCCTCCAGGCCCGGCGCGGCCGGGGCGGAACGACCCGGTACCAGGATTGCCAGGCCGAGGAGGAGAGCATGCGCATCACCGGCGACCAGACGGCGCTGGCCATCGAAGGCCGCCTCGACGTGCGCACCGCCGCCGACGCGCGGGCCCGGCTGCACCAGGCCGTCGACGGCGGCCGGGGCGACCTCGTGCTCGACCTCGCCCGGCTGGAGTTCTGGGACGCGACCGGTCTCGGCGTGATCATGGGCACCCACCGGCGGGCCGGCCGGATCGGCCGCCGGCTCGTCCTGCGCTCCGTCCCGGCCCAGCTCCAGCGGCTGCTGGTGGCCACCCGGCTGCACCGCATCCTCGCCGTGGACGGTGTCGTCGCCGAGCCGCTCGGTGCCACCCTGCCCGCGCTGGGGCCGGTGCTGTAGGGCCCGTCCGGGAGGTCCCGCCGGGCGTGCGCGGCGCATCGCCGGACCGGCCCTCCGCCCGCTCCGCCCGCCTCGCCGGGACGGCCCGGTGCCCGGGGCGGGACCGCCCTGCACCAGCGGGCGCGGATGTGCAAGAGTCTGCCCTCAGGAAGACGGCCGCCGGGGCCAGGTCCGGCTCCCCAGCCTTCGGCCGGGAGCCGCCCCGACCCGTACGCGGCCGTACGCAGTCGTCGGCCGGTCGGCGTGGGGCGCCGGACGGCCGGGCATGGGGCGGGGAGCAGAACGTGGGACAGCCATCCGGTGAGTTCCGGCAGGAGGCCGTGCGCATCCGGGGCGGTGAGCTGGTCTCCGGCGGCCTGCTGGTGAGCGTCGGCACCCCGGACGGCTCCGAGGCACGGCCCTGCCCCGAGGAGTGGCGGCCCCGCCCCCGCCGGATCGGGCGTACCGAGCCCGCCCGCGGCCCGGTCGGCGGCCCGGGCCGCGCGGTCGGACCGCTCGCCCTCGGCGCCGGGCCCGCCGACCTGCCGCTGCTCGACCGCGAGGCCGACACGGCCCGGCTGCTCGCCCTGCTCGCCGAGGGCCGCTCGATACGCCTGGTCGGCCAGGCCGGCTCGGGCCGCAGCGCCCTGCTGTCCGCCGTGGCCGAGGCGGCCGGCGACCTCGCCCCCGGCGGCGTCGTCCAGCTCTGCGGCCACCGCCGCACCGCCGCCGATCTGCTCCAGGACCTCTTCGCGGCCACCCACCACGCCCCCGGCTACCGGCCGGATCCGGGCACGCTCGCCGAGCACCTCGCCCAGGTCGGCGCGGTGGTGGTGATCGACGAGGTCGAACCGGCTGGGCCCGAGCTGGAGCGGCTGCTCGCCGCCGCCCCCGACTGCGCCTTCCTGATCTCCGTCGCCCCCGACGGCCCGGTCCTGCCGCCCGGCTCCCGGCTCCAGGACCACCTCGTCGCCGGGCTCTCCCGGTCCGCCTGTCTCGGGCTCGCCGCCCGGCTGGCCGGCCGGCCGCTGGACGAGACCGAGAAGGCCTGGGCGGTCGACCTCTGGTTCGAGTCCGAGGGCCTGCCGCTGCGCTTCGTCCAGGCCGCCGCGCTGCTGCGCCAGCGGGACGTCGCGGTGGACGCGCTGGTCGCGGCCGAGGAGGACCGGCTGGACGTCTTCGGCGCGGTCCGGGAGCCCGTCCACGACCCCGACCCCGCGGTCCGCGAAGGCGCGCTGCGCCGGACCGTCCCGCTGCCGTCCGTCGCCGAGAGCGCCTCACCCGCCGTCCGGCTCGCCGAGGGGCTGAGCGAGCCCGCACAGGCCGTGCTGCGCCTCGCCGTCGCGCTCGGCGGCGAGTGCCCGACCGCGCCGCACCTGCCCGCGCTGATCGACGTCGGCCAGGGCGAGAACGCGCTGCACGAACTCGCCGACGCCGGGCTCGCGGTGTCCATCGGCGGCCACCACCGGCTGACCGCGGGCGCGCTCGAACTCCTCGCCCCGCACTGGCCGGCCCGCGACAGCGTGGACGGCGCCGCCCAGCACTTCGCCTGGTGGGTCGGGCACAGCTCGGTCTCCACCGAACAGATCGCCGCCGAGGCGGAGGTGGTGATCGGCGCGCTGCTGGCCGACCGGGCCGCCGGCCGGACGGCCTCGGTGCTGCGGCTGGCCCGGGCCGCCGCCCCCGCGCTGGCGCTGGCGCTGCGCTGGGGGGCCTGGGAGCGTGCGCTCGAGCTGGGCCTGGAGGCCGCCCGCCGGGCCGGCTCACAGGCCGACGAGGCCTGGTTCCACCACGAGTTGGGCGTGTACGCGATCTGTGCCCGGGAGCCTGCCAGGGCGGTGGCCGAGCTGGAGGCCGCGCTCGCCCTGCGGGCCGCTCTCGGTGAGCAGCGCGGGGTCGTCGCCGCCGGCCGGATGCTCGACCTGCTGCGCGCCGACGGCCGCCGGCTGCCGGCCGCCGAGCCGTCCGGCCCGGCGCCCGTGCGGCGCCCCGGCATCAGGTCGATAGCCCAGGTGCCCTGGCGGTTCAAGACCACCCCCGGCACGGCCGGCCACAAGCGGCGCACCGTGGTCGCCGCCTCGGCGGCCGTGCTCGCGCTCGGGGTGCTCGGCACGGCGGTCGCGCTGAGCGTCGCCGGCCCGGAGGAGCACAAGGGCACCGATCCGCACAGCAGCACCGACGACGGTTCCGGCCTGCCCGGCACCCCGGTCCTGCCGCGCTCCGGCACCAGCCCCCGTCCGACCGCCTCCGGCGGCACCGACGTACCGGGCGACCCGGGCGAATCGGGGGAGCCGGCGACGGCGGACCGGACGAGCCCCACGCCGTCGGCGACCACCACTACGCCGTCGCACTCGCCGTCCACGACGAAGAAGCCCACCAGGTCGCCGAGCGCGACGGAGGAGAGCCCGCAGCCGCCGGCCTCCGGAGCGCCGCCGCAGCCGCCGGTGGTTCCGCCGGCGCAGCCACCGAGCCAGCCATCGGGCCGGCCGACCGTGCCGGCGAGTACCCCTCCGTCGGACCCGCCGACGAGCGCGGTACCCACGACGCCGTCCGGGTCGGCCTCACCGCCGACCGGAACCCCCTCGCCGCCCGGGACGCCCCGGTAGGGACCGGTGGGGTGGGGAACAGCCGGTCAGAACAGCTTCAGCTTGTCGTCGTCGATGCCGCGCAGCCCGTCGTAGTCCAGCACCACGCAGCCGATGCCCCGGTCGGTGGCCAGCACCCGGGCCTGGGGCTTGATCTCCTGCGCGGCGAAGACGCCCTTCACCGGGGCGAGCAGCGGATCCCGGTTGAGCAGCTCCAGGTAGCGGGTGAGCTGCTCGACGCCGTCGATCTCGCCGCGCCGCTTGATCTCGACGGCGACGGTCGCCCCGTCCGCGTCGCGGCAGAGGATGTCGACCGGGCCGATGGCGGTCGGGTACTCGCGGCGGATCAGTGACCAGCCGGTGCCGAGCACCTCCATCCGGTCCGCCAGCAGCTCCTGGAGATGCGCTTCGACACCGTCCTTGATCAGACCCGGGTCGACCCCGAGTTCGTGGGACGAGTCGTGCAGCACCTCCTCCAGCGTGATGATGAGCTTCTCACCGGCCTTGTTCACCACCGTCCAGATCCCGTCGGCCTCCTTGAGAGCGCACGGCGGGGACATCCAGTTGAGCGGCTTGTAGGCGCGGTCGTCGGCGTGGATGCTGACGCTGCCGTCGGCCTTGACCAGGATGAGCCTGGTGGCGGAGGGCAGATGGGCGGAGAGCCGACCGGCATAGTCGACTGAGCAGCGGGCAATTACGAGACGCACGGTCGACCACGCTAGCCCACCGGGGCCAGTTGATGCGATTCCGCGACGCCCGGGTGAAGAAAGCACGAACCCCGCGAACATGGAGGCCCGGCGGTCCGAGGACTGCCCGCCGCGCTCTGGCGCTCACACCCATGGGCCGCTACCGTGTGTGACGGCATGCTTGCGGGAGCGCTGTCAACGGGGACGGAGACTTCAGATGAACGATCCGACGGGATCTGGCCAATCTGGTGCACCGAGGCGTATTTCCGGAGGAATCCGCAGGAATAACCGGCTGGGCCCACCGTTGGCTGCCACGCTGTTCTGAGCGGTCGGCGCCCTCGACACGTCCTGCGGCGCCGCCGCCCTCGCACGGTGCCGGAAACAGCCGTTCGACGGTGTTCCGGACATCACGCGCGATTCGCCCACCCTCACCCTCAGCTTGGACTACGCATCACCACCCGGGCGCCGCGCGGGTGGACCGCGAGAGGAGAATCCATGTCGCTCGACGTCTCACCGGCCCTGCTGGAGAAGGCCGAGCGGGGCGAGGTCGACGAGCGGGAATTCGTCGACTGCGTCCGCGTCTCCCTGCCGTACGCCTGGGAGTTGATCAGCTCGCTGGTCGCCCAGGCGAAGGTCGACGGCACCGACTTCGCCGACAACCAGGTACCGCCGCCCGGCGAGCAGGCCCGCGGCCAGCTCCTCCGGGCCCTCGCCAGTGATGCCATCCGGGGTGCCCTGCAGCGGCACTTCGGCGTCCGGCTGGCCTTTCAGAACTGTCACCGGGTGGCGGTGTTCCTGCCCTCGGACGCCAACGAGGCGCGGTTCGACCGTTTCACCTCCGTCCGGGAACAGCTGCTCAACCAGTCCGAGGAACTCCGGGACTGCTGACCGGCCGCCGGGCCGTGTCGGAACGCCACCGGGCCGCTCCGCCTCCTGACCGGAGGAGGGGCGGCCCGGGCCGTTCGACGGCCTCCCCACCGGCCCCCGCCGGCCCCCGTGTCCGCACCGCCCGTCGGGCACCGGTCAGCCGAGCTGCGGCAGCACTTCGGAGCCGAGCCGGGCGATGTTGTGCAGCGTCGCGTCGCGGTCGCCGCTGCCCTCGGCCAGCAGCGCGAAGCGGCGGATGCCCGTCCGCTCGGCGGTGGCCAGCAGCCGGTCGGCGCACTGCTTCGGCGTACCCACCGCGTGCAGGTCGCAGAGCAGCTCGGTGTACTCGCGCGGGTCGCGCATCTTGCGTTCCCGTCCGTCGACCGTCCGGTGTGCCCCGAGCCCGTACTCGAACCAGCCGGGCATCGCGCGCAGCAGGGTGGCCCGGGCGGCCGAGGTGCGGTCCTCGACCTGGGCCACGCCGGCCGCGACATGCTGGCGGCCGACCCGGCGCAGCTGCTCCTCGCCGCGCCCGGCGGCCAGCCAGGCGGTCCGGTACAGCTCCAGCATGCGCAGCTTGTCCTCGTCGCCGGAGTGCATGCCCAGCAGCATCGGCAGGCCGCGTTCGGCGGCGAGCCTGACCCCGCCGGGTGAGGTGCAGGCGACCACCACCGGCGGGCCGGCCACCGGCCGCCCGCTGCTGCCGAGCTCCCCGTCGGGGCCGTCGGCGTCCTTGCGCTGGCGCGGGAACCGCAGCAGCCCGGCCTGATCGCCGAGGCCCAGCCAGGATCCGAGGCCGGGGCGGCGGGGCGGCTCGGCGGCCCGGGGCACCACGGCCACCTCGGGGAAGCTGAACTGCGGGCCGTCCGCGCCCACCCGGGAGCCGCGCAGCCACCGCAGCAGCAGGTCGAGCCGCTCCGGGAAGCCCTGCTCGAAGGCGTCGACGCCGCCGCCGAAGACGTCCAGGTCGATCCAGGGCCCGCCGCGGCCCACCCCGAGCGTGAACCGCCCCTCCGAGGTGAGGTGCAGCAGCGCGGCCTGCTCGCCGAGCGTCACCGGGTGGGCGGTGGAGAGCACACTGACCGCCGTGCCGATGCCGATCCGGCGGGTGCGGCCGAGCAGCAGCGCGGCGAGCGTGGCGGCGTTCGGGCAGACCCCGTACGGGACGAAGTGGTGCTCGGCGAGCCAGACGCTGTCCAGGCCCGCGCGCTCGGCCTCGACGGCGGCCCGGACGGTGCGGTCCAGCGCCTCGCCGTGGGTCTGCCCGGGGAACTGCGCCGAGAGCAGGAACGCGCCGACCCGTACCGGCGCGGTGTCCGCGGGAAGTACGGCGGCCCGCTGGGGGGTGGGCAGCGGGGTGTCGGACACGGCCGTCACCCCGGCGGCGGACGTCAGCGCGGGGCCGGGGGCGGGCGGCCGGACCCCGACGGGCCGACGGGTCGTGGCTCGGGGGCTGGTCTTGGTCATCGGTGGGCCTCCTCGGGTGCGCGCAGGGTCTGCGGGCCCCGCCTGTCCCCTCGTGAGTAGCCCATGTCATGTGCCAATGGCACGCTGAACCCTGAATTTCTCTGGAGAACGGGTGGATATCACCGGAAACACCGAAGTGCCGGACGATGCCGTGATAGGGGCCCGGGGGAGGAGTTCCCGGCCGTAGGCTGGAACGGTTTCGAACCCCCGCAGAGAGGTAGCCAGACGTGTCGCCCCGCCGCAACCGGATCAAGAGCGCAGCCGACCGCGAGGCCTCGGAGCCGGCCGCCCCGCTCGGCGGCTCGCTGCGCCGCACGGAGACCTACCAGGGCGACGAGTGGGTGGTGCAGACGGTGGCCGGGACGGCCGGCCGCTACTACCGCTGCCCTGGCTGCGACCAGGAGATCCCGCCGGGCGTCGGCCACGTGGTGGCCTGGCCGGCGCACGGTGCCGGGGTGGACGACCGCCGGCACTGGCACCGGGCCTGCTGGGGCGCCCGCGACCGCCGGGCCTCCAACGTCCAGCGAGGCCGCGGCGCCCCGCGGTACTGAGACCGGCGGGGCGCCGCGTCGGGGCCCGGGAGACCGGGGGGCTCAGGCGTCGCGGTTCTTCAGCACCAGCGCCCCGCCGACCAGCGCGGCCAGCGTCCAGGCCAGGCAGATCAGGAAGCCGGCCCAGGGACCGTACGGCTGGCCGTGCTGCTCGTAGACCAGCATCATCCGCGAACCCGAGTAGTCGGGGAAGTAGTGGGCGAGCGTGCTGACCTTCGGCACCGCCGAGAGGATCGGCGAGAGCAGGAAGAAGAACGGCACCAGCACGCCCAGGGCCAGCGTCTGGTTGTGCAGCATCGCGGTGACGCCGGCCGAGAAGAGACAGAGCATCGTCAGATAGAGCGCCGCGCCGAACACCGCGCGCAGCACGTGCGGTTCGCCGAGGCCGGTGGAGTGGTCGCCGAGCAGCGCCTGGCCGGCGAAGAACGTGAGGAACGCGGTGACCAGCGAGACCGCCAGGGCCAGCGTGCCGAGGACCACCGCCTTGCCGGTGAGCAGGGTGCCGCGCTGGGGGACGGCGGCCAGGGTGACCCTGATCATCCCGCTGCTGTACTCGTTGCCGACCGCCAGCACCCCGAAGACGATGATGGCGAGCTCGCCGAGGATGATGCCGGAGAAGGCGGTACCGGTCGCGTCGAACGGGGTCTGCTCGTTGCGGTGGAACTCGGTGAAGTTGTTGTTGGTCAGCAGGGACAGCAGCGCGCCGAGGCCGAGGGTGACCACGAAGGTCAGCGCGAGCGTCCAGACCGTGGAGCGGACGCTGCGGATCTTCGTCCACTCGGAGCGCAGGACCGCCGGGAAGGACGCCATCTCAGTTCTCCTCCTGCCGGGCCGGCACGGTCTTCCGCGCCGCGCCGTCGTCGTGCCACCGGGCGCCCCAGGCGCCGGGCGCGCCGGCCGCGTCGAAGCCCTCGCCGGCCCCGGCGTGGTACTCCACGGAGTCGGCCGTCATCTGCATGAACGCGTCCTCCAGTGAGGCCTGCTGGGGGCTGAGCTCGTGCAGCACCACGCCGTGGACGGCGGCCAGTTCACCGAGCGCCGCGAGGTTGCCGTCGACCACCTCGTACGAGCCGTCGGGGCCGGGTTCGCCGCGCAGCCCGGCGCCGGCCAGCGCGTCCAGCAGGAGCTCCGGCTGCGGGGTGCGCAGCCGGACGGCGGACCGGGAGTTGCGCCGGATGAACTCGGGCATCGGCAGGTCGGCGAGGAGCCGGCCCCGGCCGATGACGACCAGGTGGTCGGCGGTGACGGCCATCTCGCTCATCAGGTGGGAGGAGACGAAGACGGTCCGGCCCTCGGCGGCGAGGCGCTTCATCAGGTTGCGGATCCAGAGGATGCCCTCCGGGTCGAGCCCGTTGACCGGTTCGTCGAACATCACGATCTCCGGGTCGCCGAGGAGCGCCGAGGCGATGCCCAGGCGCTGGCCCATGCCGAGGGAGAAGCCGCGGGCGCGTTTGCGGGCGACGGAGGTGAGACCGACCAGGCTGAGCACCTCGTCCACCCGGCCGGTCGGGATGCGGTTGCTCTGGGCGAGCCAGAGCAGGTGGTCGCGGGCGGTGCGGCCGGGGTGGACGGCCTTGGCCTCCAGCAGCGCGCCGATGTACTTGAGCGGCTCGCTGAGCTGTCCGTACCGCTTGCCGTCGATGGTGACGCGGCCGGAGGTGGGTCGGTCGAGGTCGAGGATCATGCGCATCGTGGTGGACTTGCCCGCGCCGTTGGGGCCGAGGAAGCCGGTGACCACGCCCTGCGGGACCTGGAAGCTCAGCCGGTCGACGGCGAGGGTCGTGCCGTAACGTTTTGTCAGGTCGTGCAACTCGATCATTCGCGCTCCCTTACTCTCCGTCAGGATATGACAAAGCGGACATGGCGGCCCGCTGAGTGGGCCCGCCGGGTACGCCGAACTACGGTGGGCCCATGACCCAGCTCCCCTCCGCATTGTCGGTCCGCGAGAGCGGTACCGGAACACCTCTCGTGCTGCTGCACGCCTTTCCGCACAACGCCTCGATGTGGTCCGCGCAACTGGACGCCCTGCCCGGACTGACCGGCGACGAGGCCCGCGTCCTCGCCCCCGACCAGCGCGGCTTCGGCGGCACCGGGCTGGGCACCGACGAGCC
Organism: Kitasatospora sp. NPDC088351; assembly: GCF_040685575.1. Taxonomy (NCBI): domain Bacteria; kingdom Bacillati; phylum Actinomycetota; class Actinomycetes; order Kitasatosporales; family Streptomycetaceae; genus Kitasatospora; species Kitasatospora sp. NPDC088351. The sequence continues at coordinate 186,767 of NZ_JBFBIL010000003.1, forward strand.
CTCGCTGGACGCCGTCGCCGACGATGTCGCGCTGCTGCTGGACGCGGCCGGCATCGAACGGGCGGTGGTCGGCGGGCTCTCGATGGGCGGGTACGTGGCGCTGGCCTTCGCCCGCCGCCACCCGCGGCGGCTGGCCGGCCTGCTGCTGGCCAACACCAGGGCCACCGCCGACACCGAGGCGGCCCGGGCCAACCGCGAGCGGATCGCCGCCGCCGTCCTGGCCCGGGACAGCGTCCGGCTGCTGCTCGACGAGCGGACGGCGGCCGGGCAGCTCGGGCCGGACTCCGGGCACCTGGTGGAGCGGGTGGAGGGGATGATCGCGGAGGCGTCACCGGCGGCCGTCGCCTGGGCGCAGCGGGCGATGGCGGCCCGGCCGGACGCCCTGGACGTGCTGGCCGGGGTACGGGTGCCGACCGCCGTGGTGGCGGGGGAGAAGGACGGCCTGACGCCGCTGTCCGAGGCCGAGCTGATGGTCCGGGCCAGGCCGGACGCCGAGCTGACCGTCGTCCCGGGCGTGGGGCACCTGAGCGCGCTGGAGGCGCCGGAGGCGTTCGACGCGGCGGTGCGCAGACTGCTGGCGCGGGTCGCCGGATGAGTGGCGACGCGGCGGGCTGGGACTTCTCGGCGCTGGAGGTGACCGGCCGGATGCCCGTCACCAACCGCGGCGAGGCGCTGGTCGAGCTGACCCTGGAGCCGCTCGGCGAGGACTACTGGATGCGGCCCGGGGAGACGTTCATCGTCACCTCGTACGGGGACTACGGCCCCGGGCACCCCTTCGAGGTGCAGTACTGGCCGGACTCGGTGACGGTCTGGTGCACCTCGTGGTTCGGCACCGTGTCGGACGACGAGGGCAACCAGCTGAGCAGCGGGTACCAGCGGCCGGACGGCGCGTACCCGCGCTGAGCGCGGTGGCTGTGATGGCCGCGGTGGGCGGGGTGGGCGGGGTGGGCGGGGTGGGCGGGGTGCCGGACGGGCCGGTGCCCCGCCCACCGTGATCCGGCGCGATCCGGCGGACCGGCCGGGGCCGGGCGGGCGGCGGGACTGGCGGGGAACCAGAACAGGCCCCCACCCGGGCGGGTGAGGGCCTGTCGGTGATGCGTCAGCGCGACTGCTGGGCGGGCACGCCCATGCTGTCGTCGTTCGGCAGCGAGGCGGCGGCCACGGCCGCGCCGGTCAGCGTCGCCAGCATCTCGCGGACGTTGGTCAGCTGGGCGTTGATGCTGTCGCGGCGGTTGGTGAGCGCCGCCAGCTCGCGCTCGGATTCGCTGCGGATCCGGTCGGCCTTGGCGTTGGCGTCGGCCACGATGTCCTCGGACTGGCGCTGGGCCGTCTCGACGGTCTGGCGGGCGCGGCGCTCGGCGTCGGTGCGCAGCTTCTCGGCCTCCAGGCGCAGCTGCTCGGCCCGGTGCTCGATCTCGGCGAGGCGCTTCTCGGCCTTGGCCTGACGGGCGGCCAGGTCGCGCTCGGACTGCTCGCGGCGCTTGGCCAGGTTGGTCTCGAACTCCAGCGCGGCCTGGGCGGCCTTGGTGCGGGTCTCCTCGAAGAGGGCGTCCGCCTCCTCGCGCTTGTTCTGGGCGTCCTTGTTGGCCTCGGCGCGCAGCTGGGCGCTGTCGCTCTTGGCCTTGTCGACGATCCGCAGACCCTCGTCCTCCGCCTTGGCCTTGCGGTCCTTGGCGTAGTTCTCGGCCTCGCTGCGCACCTGCTGGGAGGCCGCCTCGGCCAGCTCGCGGTGCTGCTCGGCGGCGCGGTGCGCCTCCTCGCGCAGGTCCTTGGCCTCCTCCTCGGCGAGCCGCAGGATCTTCTCGACCCGGGCGCCGAGACCGGCGTAGGAGGGCTCCGTCTCCGTGACCGCCGCCTGGGCGGTCTGGGTCTCGAGGTGGAGCTCCTCGATGCGCTTCTCCAGCGCACTGATCCGGGTCAAGGCACTGTCACGGTCGGCCACCAGCTTGGTGATCCGCTCGTCGACCTGGGCGCGCTCGTACCCACGGCGCACCAGGTCGAAGCCGTGAGGGGAGTGACTGTCGCTCATGGGGTTCTGGGCTTCCTGTCGTCAAACCGCTGAGGTGGTTGAGGGAATCCTGACACGTTACCGGAGTGTCGTCGGCGAAATGCCGTTGCATCGCGGAGAATGTCCGCTCAATCGGGTGGTGCGCCACCGGAGCGATTGCCACCCGACCGGGGGGCGCCCACTCCGGCACCGGCCTTGGCACCCCCGTCCTTCTTGTTGCTGCTTCCCCCGTTGGTCTGTGCGACCGGTGACGGCGCCTCGAACGCCTCCAGCGCGGACAGCACGTCCTGCACCCTGGAGATCTCGGTGTTGATGTCCTTGCGGCGCCGCACCAGTTCGTCCAGCTCGCGCCGGCCCTCGCCGGTGACCCGCTTCGCCTCGGCCCGGGCCTCGGTGAGGAGCCGCTCGGCCTCCGCCTTCGCCAGCTCGATCTGCTCGTCCGCGGTCTCGTCGGCGGCCCGCAGCCGCTTCTCCGCCTCGGTCGAGGCGGCTTCGACCCGCTCCTCCGCGTCGTCCTGGGCGGACTTCAGCTTGGCCTCGGCCTTGACGATCAGGGCCTCGGCGCGGCTGGTGGAGTCGGCGAGCTTGGTCTCGGCCTCCTTCAGCAGGCCCTCCGCCTTGCGGACGGCCGAGATCCGGACCTTGCTGGCCTCGGCGGACGCCTGCGAGGTCAGCTCGTTGGCGCGCTCCTCGGCGGCCGCGACCAGCGCCGCCGCCCGGTCCTCGGCCTCGGCGACGGTGGCCACCGCCTGCTCCTCGGCCTCGGTCAGCTGCTCCTGAGCGGCCGTCACCAGGGCGTCCACCCGCTCGCCGGCCGACTTCATCGCCTGCGCGTTCTCCTTGCGGGCGCGCTCGTGCAGCGCCTCGACCTCGGCGTCGGTGCGCTCGCGCAGCTCCTCGGCGCGCTCGCGGATCGCGGTGGCGTCCCGGCGGGCCTCGGAGAGCAGCGCGTCGGCGTCCGCCCGGCCCTTCTCGACCTCGTTCTGGCCGGCCGCCTCGCCGGCGGCGACCAGCCGGTCGGCCTCCTTGCGAGCGGCAGCGACCATCGCGTCCGCCTGCTCCTCGGCGGCGGCGGTGGTGGCCAGTGCGGTGGTCTGGGCGTCCTCGCCGAGTGCCTCGGCGTCCGCGAAGGCCTTCTCCAGAACGGAGTTGGCCTGGTCCCGGGTGGCCCGGTCGAACTGCTCGGCGGCCTCGCGGGTGTCGGCGTCGTAGGCGTCGGCCCGGGCGTGGGTGGCGGTGTCGTAGTCGTCCGCGAGGGTCCGGGTGGCCAGCGCGTACTCCTCGGCCTCCGCCCGTAGCGAGGCGGCGAACTCCTCCGCCTCGGCGATCGTGGCGGCGGCCCGCTCCTCGGCGGCGGCCACCGTCCGGGCGGCCAGCGCCTCGGACTCGGCGCGCTGCTGGTCGGCGGCCTCCTGGGCGGCGCGCAACTCGGCCTCGGCGTCGGCGCGCAGCTGTTCGTCGTAGGCCTGGGCCTCGACGCGCTGGTGGGCCAGTTCGGACTCGACCGCCTCGCGTTCGGCGGCCAGCTCCAGCGCGGTCTGCTCGCGCAGCGCGGCCACCTCGGCGGCGGTCCTGGCCCGCAGATCGGTGGTCTCCCGCTCGGCGAGGGCGCGCTGCTCGGCGGTCTCGCGGTCGGCCAGGGCCCGCTGCTCGGCGGTCTCCTGGTCGGCGGCCTCGTGCAGCTCGGCGACGGCGCGGTCGGTCCGCTCGCGGAGTTCGGTGGTCTCCCGCTCCGCCAGTGCCCGCAGTTCGGTGGTCTCGCGGTCGGCGGTGTCGCGCAGCTCGGCGGCGTCCTGCTCGGCCCGGTCGCGGACCTCGGTGGCCTCCCGCTCGGCGGTGGCCCGCTGCTCGGCGATCTGCTGCGAGGCGGCCTCGTACATACCGGCCACCGACTGGCGGACCTCGGCGGCCTCGTCCTCGGCGACGGCGACCAGCTCGGCGCCCTCGGCCTTGGCGGCGGCGACGAGCTCCTCGCCGTCGACGCGGGCCTGCTCCAGCACCCCCGCCGCCTCGGTGCGGATGTTCTGGGCGGTGGCGCGGGCCTCGGACAGCTCCCGCCCGGCCTCGGCGCGGACGGTCGAGGCCTGCTCGGCGGCCAGGGCCAGCTCGGCCTCGGCCTTCTCGCGCACCGCCTTCGCCGCGGCCGCGGCCTCGGTCCGCCGCCGCTCGGCGGCGGCCTTGGCGGCCTCCAGGGCCTGTTCGGCCTCGGCCCGGAGGCGGGTGGTCTCCGCGGCGGTCTGCTCGGTGAGTTCGGTGGCGGCCTGTTCGGCTTCGGTGCGGACGCGGGTGGCGTGGGTTTCGGCGGCCTCGCGCTGCGCGGCGGTTTCCGCGGCGGTGCGCTCGGTGAGTTCGGCTGCGGCCTGCTCGGCCTCGGCCCGGAGGCGGGTGGTCTCTGCGGCGGTGTGCTCGGTGAGTTCGGTGGCGGCCTGTTCGGCTTCGGTGCGGACGCGGGTGGCGTGGGTTTCGGCGGCCTCGCGCTGCGCGGCGGTCTCCGCGGCCGTCCGTTCGGTGAGCTCGGCGGCGGCCTGCTCGGCCTGCTCGCGTGCGGCCTTGGCGGCGGCCAGGTGCTCGGCGGTCTCCTCGCGCTCGCGGAGCAGCCCGCCGGAGGCCTCCTCGCGCTCGCGCCGGCTCTCCTCGCGCAGCGCGTCGGCGGCCGCCTCGGCCTCGCCACGGGAGCGGGCCAGCTCGGCGTCGGTCTCGGTGCGCAGCCGCTCGGAGTCGGCCACCGCGGCGTCCAGGACGGCTGCGGCCTCGGCCTGCGCGTCGGCCCGGACGGCCTCGGCCGAGGCGTTCGCCTCGGCGCGCACCCGATGGTCGAACTCGGTTGCCTCGCGGCGCAGTTCGGCGGTCTCGCGCTCGGCGGCGGTCCGGTTCTCGGCGGCCGCTGCCTTGGCGGCGGCCAGCGCGTCCTGGCCCTGCTGCTCGGCGGTGGCGGTGATCTTCTCGGCCTCGGCCCGGGCCCGGGTGAGGGTCTGCTCGGCGCGGCTCTGGGTCTCGGCGGCCTGCTCCTTGGCCTGGGCGCGCAGCCGCTCGATCTCACCGGCCGCACCGGCCCGCAGCTCGTCCGCGTCGGCCTTGGCCCTGGTGAGCAGCTCCTCGGCGCTCTTCGCCGACTCCTCGATCTGCACGACGGCCTGGCGGCGGGCCTCGCCGCGCACCCGGTCGGCCTCGGCGGCCGCCTGGGAGCGCAGCTCCTCGGCCTCGGCGCGCAGCCGGGCGGCCTCGTCCTGCATCTGCTGCACCCGCTCGCGGATGCCGGCGGCGTCGTCCAGCGCGGCGTTCTGGGCCTGCTCGACGGCGGCCTGCGCCTGCTCGCGCAGCCGCTCGGCCTCGGCGGCGGCCTCGGTCCGGATCCGCTCGGCCTCGGTGGCCGCCTCGCTCCGGGCGGTGCCGGCGTCCTGGTCGGCCCGGGCGAGCACCTCCTCGGCCGTCTTGGCGGCCTTGGCGAGGTGGACGGTGGCGTCCTTGGCGCCGGCCGCCCGGCCCTCCTCCTCGGCCTCGGCGCGCAGCTGTGCGGCGGCGGCCTCGGCCTGGGCCCGCAGCTCCGCGACATCGCGCTCGGCGGTGGCGCGCAGCTCGGCGATGGCGGCCTCGGCCTCGGCCCGCAGCTGGCCGGCCACCGACTCGGCGGTGGCGCGCAGCCGCTCGCTCTCCTCGGCGGCGGCGGCCTTGGCGGCCTCCGCCTCGGCCTTCTTGGTGGCGGCCTCGGCCTTGATGGCCTCGGCTTCCTTGGTGGCGACGGCGACCATCCGGGCGACCTCGGCCCGGGCGGTCTGCGAGCGCTGCTCGTTGGCGGCCTCGCCGTCGGCGACCTTGCGCTCGGCGGCGGCCTCGGCGTCGGCCTGGAGCTGTTCGGCGGCGACCTCGGCCTGGGCCCGCAGTTCGGCGGCCTCCCGGCGGGTGCGTTCGGCCTCGGCGATCGCTTCGGCGCGCAGCCGTTCTATCTCGGCCTGGGCGTGGGCGAGCTCCTGCTCGGCGCGGGCCTGCTCGGCGGCGGCCTGCTCCTTGAGCCGGCCGATCTCGGCCTGGGCGGAGGCGAGCTGCTGTCCGGCGGCGGCGTGGGCGCCGGCCAGCTGCTGCTGGGCCTCGCCGCGCGCGGCGTTGACGTCCGCGGCGGCCTGGGCGCTGGCCTGCTGGGCCTGCTCGGAGGCGGCGCGCAGCAGTCGCTGGGCGTCGCTCTGGGCCCGCTGGAGGGCGGCCTCGGCGGCGGCCTGGGCCTCGCCGCGGGCGGCGTCCACGTCGGCGGCGGTCTGGGCGCGGGCCTGGTCGGCGAGGGCGGTGGCCTCGGCCCGGGCGGCGGCCATCATCCGCTCGGACTCGGCGCGGGCCTCCTGGAGCAGGCGCTGGGCCTCCTGCTCGGTGCCGGCCCGGGTCTGCTCGGCCCAGTTGACGTTCTCGTTGACGTGCTGCTCGGCGCTGCGGCGCAGCTCGGCGAGCTCCTCCTCGAGCTGGCGGCGGCGGGCGGTGAGCTCGGCCTCCAGCCGGGCGGTGCGCTCGGCGGCCTCGGCCATCAGCCGCTGGGTGGCCGCCTGGGAGTCGCGCAGCTGCCGTTCGGCGTCGGCGCGCAGCTGCTGGGCCTGCATCTCGGCGGTGCGGAGCATCTGCTCGGCCTGGCCGGAAACGGCGTCGAAGGCGCGCGGCTGGGCGAGCATGCGACGGGACTCGTGCAGCTTGGCCCGGAGCACCTCCACCTGGTAGGCGAGGTCCTCGGCATGCTCGACTGACTTGTCCCGCTCCTTGCGAGTCCGATCCATCTCGGCCTCGAACTGGGAGAGGTGATCGTCAACCTCGTAGCGGTCGTAGCCCCGCACTCCGCGGTCCCATCCATCTCCTGGTCGCGTCCTCGACCCGGCCGGTTCGGGTTCCCGCTTGTCCGGGGCCCGGTCCGACTGGTCCTTGCATCCGCAGCCGGTGGACGGCCCCCTCTGGTCGGGGGCGTCCGCCACGGTCGTCGGAGCCCTGGCCGTGGAAGCGCGGTGGTTCCGCGTTCCCCCGTCCGAGTGGACTCCTGGGCGAACTCTTGCCTTGTGGAGAATATGGTGACAGATCCGAACTGAGACTGTTCAGCCGTGCCCGCGTAATGGACTCCCCTGCGACGGGCCGGCCACCCCGGGGGCGGACGGCCTGTCATCGGCCGTGCTCGTCGTCCCCGTCCCCCGGAGTCTTCGCGCACTCGGGCATTGTAGTGGGAGCGCCCAGTGGGGGAATGGGCGCGTGGGGGTTTTCCGGGTGCGGGGTGAGATTACTGACGGGTTTTGAGCGAACGGGCGGCGGGAAGCGGGTGCCGTCGCCGGACGGCACCCGCCGGACGCTCAGTGCGCCTGCTGCCCGTCGCCCCCGGCGGAGGTGACCAGTTCGGTCAGGACGCCGCCGCAGTCCTTGGGGTGCAGGAAGGTGATCCGGGACCCCATCGAGCCGGTTCGGGGCTGCTCGTAGAGGACCCGGACGCCCTTGGCGCGGATCGCCTCGGAGTCCCCGTCGACGTCGGCGGTGCCGAAGGCGATGTGGTGGACGCCCTCGCCGTTCTTCTCCAGCCACTTGGCGACGGTGGAGTCGGGCCGGGTGGGCTCCAGCAGCTGGAGGTAGGAGGCGCCGCCGTCGCCGGTGTCGTTGATCTTGAGCATGGCCTCGCGGACCCCCTGCTCCTCGTTGACCTCGCTGTGGAACACCTCGAAGCCGTAGGTGGTGCGGTAGAACTCGACCGTCCGGTCGAGGTCGAAGCAGGCGATGCCGATGTGGTCGATACGGGTCAGCACGGCGACCTCCGGGTCTGGGCCGGCCGTCCGAGCGGGCGATCCGAGCGGGCGGCGGGGCGGGCGGCGGGACGGCAACAGTGCAGCGCATGCCGCTGGAACGCGCCAGTGCTCGGCGTGCGAGTCTGCTCACACGCCCGTGGTTCACCCGAACCGCGTTGACACGGTGTTGACTGGACAGTGCCAGTGCGCTCGATCACACCGTCGTTCCGGTGACGGGCGGGTAACAGGTCAGTACATTGAGCGGCATCCTCACCTGGCCACGACGTGCGAAGGGGCCCTTCCCATGACCAACACCACCTCTGTGATCGTTGCCGGTGCGCGGACCCCGATGGGTCGCCTGCTCGGTTCGCTCAAGGGCTTCTCCGGCGCCGACCTCGGCGGCTTCGCGATCAAGGCGGCCCTGGAGCGGGCCGGCATCACGGGTGAGCAGGTCCAGTACGTGATCATGGGCCAGGTGCTGCAGGCCGGCGCCGGCCAGATCCCGGCCCGTCAGGCCGCCGTCAAGGCGGGCATCCCGATGAACGTCCCGGCGCTCACCGTCAACAAGGTCTGCCTCTCCGGCCTGGACGCCATCGCGCTGGCCGACCAGCTGATCCGGGCCGGCGAGTTCGACATCGTGGTGGCCGGCGGCCAGGAGTCGATGACCAACGCCCCGCACCTGCTGCCGAAGTCCCGCGAGGGCTACAAGTACGGCGCGATCGAGCTGCTGGACGCGATGGCGTACGACGGGCTCACCGACGCCTACGAGAACATCCCGATGGGCGAGTCCACCGAGAAGCACAACACCCGCCTGGGCATCCCGCGCGAGGTCCAGGACGAGATCGCCGCCGCCTCGCACCAGCGGGCCGCCAAGGCGCAGCAGAACGGCGTCTTCGAGGCCGAGATCGTCCCGGTCGCCATCCCGCAGCGCAAGGGCGAGCCGGTCGTCTTCAGCCAGGACGAGGGCATCCGCGCCGACACCACGGTCGAGGGCCTGGCCCGGCTGCGCCCGGCCTTCGCCAAGGACGGCACGATCACCGCCGGCACCTCCTCGCAGATCTCGGACGGGGCCGCCGCCGTGGTCGTGATGAGCCGGGCCAAGGCCGAGGAGCTGGGCCTGAGCTGGATCGCCGAGATCGGCGCGCACGGCAATGTCGCGGGCCCGGACAACTCGCTGCAGTCGCAGCCGTCCAACGCGATCCGGCACGCGCTGGCCAAGGAGGGCCTGGAGGTCGCCGACCTCGACCTGATCGAGATCAACGAGGCCTTCGCCGCGGTCGCCCACCAGTCCATGAAGGACCTGGGCGTCTCCTCGGACGTCGTCAACGTCAACGGCGGCGCGATCGCGCTCGGCCACCCGATCGGGATGTCCGGCGCCCGTGTGGTGCTGCACCTGGCGCTGGAGCTCCAGCGGCGCGGCGGCGGTGTCGGCGCGGCCGCGCTGTGCGGCGGTGGCGGCCAGGGCGACGCGCTGATCGTCAGGGTTCCGAAGGCCTGATCGTCCGACCTGCCTTCGGGGCCGCGGACCGCCAGGGGGGGTCCGCGGCCCCGATCCCGTGAGGAGCTGCCCGATGATCGATGTCGCGACGCTGGTCGAGCAGGCCCGGGAGGGCCGTCCGCGTGCGGTCGCCCGGCTGATCTCGCTGGTCGAGAACGGCGCGCCCCAGCTGCGCGAGGCGATGGCGGCGCTCGCCCCCTACACCGGGCAGGCGTACACGGTGGGGCTGACCGGCTCGCCCGGCGTGGGCAAGTCGACCTCGACCTCCGCCCTGGTCTCCGCCTACCGCCGGCTCGGCAAGCGGGTCGGGGTGCTGGCCGTGGACCCGTCCTCGCCGTTCTCCGGCGGCGCGCTGCTCGGCGACCGGGTCCGGATGCAGGAGCACGCCACCGACCCGGAGGTGTTCATCCGTTCGATGGCCACCCGCGGCCACCTCGGCGGGCTCTCCTGGACGGCCCCGCAGGCGCTGCGCGTGCTGGACGGGGCCGGCTGCGAGGTGATCCTGGTCGAGACCGTCGGCGTGGGCCAGTCCGAGGTGGAGATCGCCGCCCAGGCGGACACCACCGTGGTGCTGCTCGCCCCCGGCATGGGCGACGGCATCCAGGCCGCCAAGGCCGGGATCCTGGAGATCGGCGACGTCTTCGTGGTCAACAAGGCCGACCGGGACGGCGCCGACGCGACCGCCCGGGAGCTGAACCACATGCTCGGCCTCGGCGAGGCCCGGGAGGCGGGGGACTGGCGGCCGCCGATCGTGAAGACCGTCGCGGCCCGCGGCGAGGGTGTGGACGAGGTGGTCGAGGCGCTGGAGAAGCACCGGGCCTGGCTGGAGGAGCACGGCGAGCTGGCCGTGCGCCGTCGCCGCCGGGCGGCCGACGAGATCGAGGCGATCGCGCTGGCCGCGCTGCGGGCCCGGATCGGCGACCTGCGCGGCGACCGTCACCTGACCGCCCTGGCCGAGCGGGTGGTGGCCGGCGGGCTGGACCCGTACGGCGCCGCCGACGAACTGGTCGCCGGGCTGACCCAGAGCTGAGCCGGGGCCGGTTTCCGGGCCGGGACGCCGAAGGGCCCGGCCTCCCCGACGGGGGGAGGCCGGGCCCTCACCGATGGTCAGGCCCGTCCGCGCAGCCCGCGCAGGTGCTCGGCGACGGGTGCCAGCGCCTCGTACATCGCGTCCAGCTGCTCCGGGGTGAAGCGGTCGATGAAGTGCGCCCGGACGCTGCGCACGTGGTCCGGGGCGACCTTCTGCATGGTCTCCCAGCCCTGCTCGGTGAGGTGGGCGTAGAGGCCGCGGCGGTCGCCCGGGCACTCCTGGCGGAGTACCAGGCCGGCCGTCTCCATCCGGGTGATCTGGTGCGAGAGCCGGCTCTTGGACTGGAGGGTCGCGGTCGCCAGGTCGGTCATCCGCATCCGGCGCTCCGGTGCCTCGGAGAGCACGACCAGGATCTCGTAGTCGTTGATCGCCAGGTTGTGCGGCTGGAGTTCACGGCCGAGCTGGTAGTCCAGCAGTCTGGAGACCTCCAGATGCGCGCGCCAGAGTTGCTGCTCCCGGGCCGTCAGCCAGGGCGTCTCCTCCCCGGGTGGCGAGGGGGAGACGTCCGCGGCGTCGATCGTGTGCGCATCCATGGGGACAGCATACCCCATTTAGTTAAATCTTGTACAAATTTACAGGCCGAAACGTCGCCCGAGATCGCCCAGGTTACCGAGGCCGGGTACGCCCCCGCCGTGGCCCTGTCCGGGCTGGGACGGGACCCCGCCCATCGGCACGCCCGCCTCGACGTGCACGTCCCCCACCGCGCGCTCGGCCAGCAGGATCTCGGTGGACTGCAGCAGCACCTGGCCGGCGCCGATGAACTCGAACTGGTGCTCCTCGCCGGACGCTCCGCCCAGCCCGGTGAGGCGGCGGAGCCCGCCGATCACCCCGTGCATGTAGTCGTGGTCGTAGTGGTGGCACGGCGCCGGGCAGTCCGCCCAGCCGACCAGCGCCTGCGGGTCCACCCGGATCGGCGGTTCGACGAAGTGCACCGGGCCGTTGGAGGCCGCGACGAACTTGCCGGTGCCGATCAGGGTCAGAAAGCCCGGGATGATCGACTGCTTGAGCCGCAGCGTGGGCTCGTAGGCCAGCAGGTTCCCCGAGCGGACGGTCAGGTTGCCGTCCTCCAGGTCGTAGGAGTTGAGGTCGAAGGCGCGGTCGGCCAGCAGCAGCCTGCCGCGGCCCTCGGCGACCACCCAGTCCGCCGCGTGCATCGGCGAGTTGAAGTGCTGGCCGATCATCCGGTCGAGCACGCCGGAGCCGACGCCCTTGAAGGAGATGTCGCCGTAGTAGGCGATCATCTTGCCCTTCTGGAGGAAGTACGCCCCGTTCAGGTCCACCGAGAAGGCGTACGGGTTGACGTTGTCGTTGACCGGCAGGCTGTGCGCGTCGTACACCACCGGGCCGGAGCCGCTCTGCGCCGTCGGCAGCGGGGCCTGGGCGCCGCCGAACTGCTCCTGGGCGTACTGCTGCTGCGGCTGGGCGGGGTAGCCCTGCGGCGGGGGCGGCGGGTAGCCGCCCTGCTGCGGGTGGCCCTGCGGCGGCGGGGGCGGGTACCCGGGCCCCGGCGGCGGGCCGTAGCCGGGCGGCGGGGGCGCCGGATAGCCGGGCTGGGTGGGCTGGTTGTACGGCGGCTGCTGGCCGTACGGGCTGTTCGGCTGGCCGTACGGGGGCGGCGGCGGGTAGGACATCAGAGCTTCTCCTCGCTCGCCTGCACGAACACCGTGCCGTTCCCGGACAGCTCCAGCTGGAACGCCTCGCCGGAGCCGCGCCCGATCATGTCGCGCCAACCCAGCGCGGTGGACAGCTTGTTCTGGACCTGGCCGCGGTGCGCGACATAGGCCTGGGGGTCGACGTGCACCGGCTGGTTCGGGGTGATCGGCAGCTCGAACACACCGCCGTGGGCCATCACCGCCACCGAGCCGTGGCCGTCCAGCTTGGTGGTGAACAGGCCCTGGCCGGTGACCTGGCCGCGGACCATCCCCATCACGCCGCCCTGCGAGCCCATGAACATGGTGGACTGCTGCAGCGAGCCGTCGAAGGCCAGCAGCCGGTCCGCCTCCACGAAGAGGGTGTCGCCGGCCAGCTCGATCACGTGCACATGGTGGCCGCCGTGGCCGAACATCACGGTGCCCTGGCCCTCGACCGTCATCAACGGGGTGTCCTCGTTGGCCACCCGGCGGCCGATCATCGACATCACCCCGCCCTGCCCGCCGGTGATGTTCGGGGTGAAGCGGACCTCGCCGGTGTACGCGAGCATCGCGCCGCGCTGGCTGAACAGCCGCTGCCCGGGGACGACCCGGGCCTCGACCATCTTGTTGTTGACCTTCGTGAACGGCATCAGACGTCACCCCCGATGGTGGCCTTCTCCGACGGCTGCACGTACACCAGGCCCTCGCCGGTGAACTCCACCTGGACGGCCTCGCCACCGCCCTCGCCGATGAAGGTGCTCCAGCCGGCGCCCGACTTCAGGCTCCGGTGCAGGCTGCCGGTGTGCGCCACGTACGCCCCCGGGTCCACCCGCAGCGGCATGCCCTGGGAGACCCGCAGGATGACCGCCGGCCCCTTGGAGGTGACGGCGGCCCAGCCGTGGCCCTCGACCTTGGTGGTGAACAGGCCGTTGCCCGAGGACATGCCGTTGAGACCGGTGAAGCTGGTGCCGGTCTTCAGCGTGGCCTCGGTGCAGAGCAGGTTGTCCGACTCGACGTAGAGCGTCTCGCCGTTCAGCCGGACCAGGTTGATCTCGGTGGCCTTGTCGGCGAAGTAGCAGGTGCCCTTCCCCTTCACCTCCATGACCGTCATCTGCTCGCCGGTCAGCCGTCGGGTCACCATGCCGCGCAGGCCGTCGCCGCCGCCGGTGAGCTTTTTGAAGTTCATCTGGCCGCTGTACGCGACCATCGAGCCATTTCTGGCTTTCACGGCGTCGCCCGTCATGTCGACGGCGAGCACCTTGGACCCCTGGAGTCGAAACTGTGCCACGGCCGCAATCTAGCGGGACCGGGCGCCCTCGGGGGAGGGGCGGGGAGGTTCTGGTACGGGTCTGGGACAAATTCGCAGCTCAGGCCGGGGCGGGCGGCGGACGCGCGCGCGGTCCCGGCCGGCGGCGATCCGGACGGTCCTGTGACATCGGGCACGTGTCCGGCCCCCGGGGTCGTCCAGGCGGGTGGGTCGGTGATAATGGGTGACGGCTTGTGAGCCCGTTCACAAGCACTGTGCGCATGCCCGGCTCCCGAACCGCGCACTCCGCCGCCCCCGCCCCGGTGAGGAACCGAACGTGAAGAGCAACGCCGCCGTCCACCGACTGCGCCTGGTCTCCGGCCCCGAAGGGGTCTCCTTCATCCTGCTGCTGGTCTGCTCGGTGCTCAAGCGCACCACCAGCTTCGACGGTGTCCCGGTGATGGGCATGATCCACGGGATCCTGTTCATCCTGTACGCGGTCTTCTGGATCATGGCCTGGCAGGCGCAGAAGTGGGACCTCAAGCGCGGTGTCCTGCTCTTCGTCCTCTCGGTGCTGCCCACCGGCGGCTTCTTCGCCGAGCGGATGCTCGCCAAGGAGGAGCGCGGCGAGCACCCGGCCGCCGCCGAGCGCGAGCCCGCCGCCGCGTGACCCGCTGACCGCCCGCCGCCCGCCGCCCGCCGCCCGCCGCGCGCGGACCGGTAACGGCCGACAGGCTGCCGAGGCCCCCTCTCCCAGTGGGCCGCGGCAGCCTGTCGCCGTTTCCGGAGGTGGCTGGTGAGGTGCTAGTTGACGTTCACCGCGCTCCAGGCCGCGGCCACCGCGTTGTACTGGGGGCTGCCGAGGCCGTAGAGGTCCGCCGCCGCGCTCAGGGTGCCGGTGCGGGCGGCCTTGTAGTTGGTGGTGGAGGTGAAGTAGACGGTCAGCGCGCGGTACCAGACCGCGGCGGCCTTGTCCCGGCCGATGCCGGTGACGGTCGAGCCGTTGGAGGTCGGGCTGTTGTAGCTGACGCCGTTGATGGTCTTGGCGCCGCTGCCCTCGGCCAGCAGGTAGAAGAAGTGGTTGGCCACGCCCGAGGAGTAGTGGACGTCCACGTTGCCGACCCCGGAGTACCAGGAGTCCTTGGACGCGCCGTCCTTGGAGGGCTTGTCCATGTAGCGCAGCGGGGTGCCGTTGCCGTTGATGTTGAGCTTCTCGCCGATCAGGTAGTCCGGCACGTCCACCGGCAGGTTGGCGTACCACTCGACCATGGTGCCGAGGATGTCCGAGGTGGCCTCGTTGAGGCCGCCGGACTCGCCGGAGTAGATCAGCCCGGCGGTGGCCGAGGTGACGCCGTGGGTCATCTCGTGGCCGGACACGTCGATCGCGGTCAGCGGGTGGGTGTTGCCGGAGCCGTCCCCGTACGTCATGCAGAAGCAGGAGTCGTCCCAGAAGGCGTTGACGTAGTTGCTGCCGTAGTGCACCCGGCTGCTCGCGCCGACGCCGTTGTTCTTGATGCCGTTGCGGCCGAAGGTGTTCTTGTAGTAGTCCCAGGTGGCACCCGCGCCGAACTGGGCGTCCACCGCGGCGGACTGCGTGTTGGAGGGCAGGCCGGTGCCCCAGGCGTTGGTGGTGCTGGTGTAGAGCGCGTTCCCGTTGGCGGCGTTGCCGGTCCACTGGTTGCCGCGGGAGGCGTCCTTCAGCTGGTACGTCGAGCCGCTCTGGGTGGTGGTCAGCGTGACGGAGCCGACGTTGACGCCCTTGCCGGTCCCGGTCGCGGTCTGGATCTCCTCGTGCGCGGCGAGCACCGCGCCGGTGGCCGCGTCGGTGATCAGCCGCTGGCGGCTCGGCGTGCCGTCGGCCCGCCGGCCCTCGACCACGGTCTGGTAGGCGAGCCGCGGGCTGCCGTCGGCGGCCCAGACCACCAGGGTGGCCGCGCCGGCGCCGTCGACCCGGCTGATCGCCGCGTCCTCCTTGTCGGCCGCGATGCCGACGGTGGCCCGCACCGCGCCGGTCGCCTGGGTGGCGGCCGTGGCGGCGGAGAGCTTCGGGGTCAGGCTCGGCAGCGACAGCTGCCCGTCGAACGCCCGGTCCACCGAGGCTATCGAGCCGTTGGCCTGCTGGTGCACCACCAGGTCGCCGCCGATCACCTGGAGGCCGCCCAGGGTCCGCTCGTAGCGCAGGTGGCGGGTGCCGTTGGCGTCCACCACGGCGTCCTTGACGACCAGTTGCTCCTGGCCGCCGAGCGCGAGCGCCTTGGCCACCGGGCCGGTCTGCCCGCCCGCCAGGGCGATCAGCGCGTCGCGCTGCTGCGCCACCGAGGGGGTGGCGGCCTGGGCGGGAGCGGCGGCGACCTGGATGGCGCCGGCCAGCAGGGCGGTGGCGGAGAGTACGGCTCCGGCTGTCAGCTTTCGCTTCACGTACGGGGTCCCTTCCACGAAACCGCGTGTGCGCGGTCACGCCGCATACCGGGGCGCCGGGGTTGGCGCCGTGGGGCGGTAGGGCGCTGACGTGCTGCTCCCGTGCGGTTCTTGACGGCCGGTCGATGGGATGGGTGGGGGCGACGGCCGCCCAACGGGGCTTGGGCAGAAGCATGACAATGCAGGGGGTGAAAGGACAGGGCGCCTCCGGCGATTGGCCAGGTCTCGCCAGCGGGCGGTGCGGATGGTTCGTCAGGGGTGAATGCCCCGTTATCAGGCGTTTCGTCGGGCTGGCGGGATCCCGCCAGCGGCCACCCTTGCCGGTCCGGGCACCCGCTGCTACCGCGCCCGTTCCCCTCGGGGGCCGCCGCCACCGCGCCGGCGCCGAGACGCCCGGGGCCTCGTGGGCCCCGGGCGCCGTTCGCCCGGGCGTCAGTTGACGTTGACGCCGCTCCACGCGGCCGCCACCGCGTTGTACTCGGCGCTGCCCGCGCCGTAGAGGTCCGCCGCCGCGCTCAGGGTGCCGGTGCGGGCGGCCTTGTAGTTGGTGGTGGAGGTGAAGTAGACGGTCAGCGCGCGGTACCAGACCGCGGCCGCCTTGTCCCGGCCGATGCCGGTGACCGTGGAGCCGTTGGAGGTCGGGCTGTTGTAGCTGACGCCGTTGATGGTCTTGGCGCCGCTGCCCTCGGCCAGCAGGTAGAAGAAGTGGTTGGCCACGCCCGAGGAGTAGTGGACGTCCAGGCTGCCCACGCCGGAGGACCAGGAGTCGGCCGAGCCGCCGTCCTTGGAGGGCTTGTCCATGTAGCGCAGCGGGGTGCCGTTGCCGTTGAGGTCGATCTTCTCGCCGATCAGGTAGTCCGGCTTGTCGGAGGGCAGGTCGGCGTACCACTCGACCATGGTGCCGAAGATGTCCGAGGTGGCCTCGTTGAGGCCGCCGGACTCGCCCGAGTAGTTGAGGCCCGCGGTGGCCGAGGTGACGCCGTGGGTCATCTCGTGGCCGGCCACGTCCAGCGCGGTCAGCGGGTGGGTGTTGCCCGCGCCGTCCCCGTACGTCATGCAGAAGCAGCTGTCGCTCCAGAACGCGTTGACGTAGTTCTTGCCGTAGTGGACCCGGCTGGTGGCGCCGACGCCGTTGTTCTTGATGCCGTTGCGGCCGAAGGTGTTCTTGTAGTAATCCCAGGTGGCCGCCGCGCCGAACTGGGCGTCCACCGCGGCCGACTGGCCGTTGGCGACGGTGCCGTCGCCCCAGACGTTGTCGGCGTCGGTGTACAGGGTGCCGGAGCCGGAGGTGCGGCCCTTGAGGTCGCTGGTGGACTGGCCGCCGCGGGAGGCGTCCTTCAGCTGGTACGCCGAGCCGCTCTGGGTGGTGGTCAGCGGGACGTTGCCGACGAAGACGCCGGTGCCGGTGCCGCCGGCGGTCTGCACCTGCTCGTGGGTGGAGAGCACCTCGCCGGTGGCGGCGTCGGTGACCAGTTGCCGGCTGCTCGGGGTGCCGTCGGCGTGCAGGCCCTCGACCACGGTCTGGTAGGCCAGTCGCGGGTTGCCGTCGGCGGCCCAGACGACCAGCCTGGCGGCGCCGGTCCGGTGCACCTCCGTGAGCGGCGAGTCGTCCTTGTCGGCGGCGATGCCGACGGTGGCCTGCACCGCGCCGGCGGCCTGGGCGGCGGCCTTGTCGGCGGAGAGCTTCGGGGTGAGGCTGGGCACGCTGATCCGCGCGGTGACGGCCTTGTCCACCGACTTCAGCGCGCCGTCGGTGCCCTGGTGCACCACCAGGTCGCCGCCGAGGACGGGCAGGCCGGCGAAGGTGCGCTCGAAGCGGAGGTGCCGGGTGCCGTCCGGGTCCACCACCGCGTCCTTGGCGACCAGTTGCTCCTGGCCGCCCAGGGCGAGCGCCTTCGCCAGCGGTCCGGCCTGGCCGCCGGCCAGCGCGATCGCGGCGGCGTGCTGCTGCGCGGCCCGGGCCTGCGCGGTGGGCGTCGGACTGGCCTGGGCGATGCCGGTGCCGACCTGGATGACACCGGTGAGGAGGGCGGCGGCGGAGAGTACGGCGCCGACTGCGAGCTTTCGCTTCACGTACAGGTCCTTCCGGAGATACCGCGGGTGCGGGCGCGCCTCGTCCCGGGGTGCCGGGGTTGGCACCTGAGGGGCGGAACGGGCGCTGACGTGCTGCTCCGTGCGGTCGAGCGGCGGGCACCGGTGAGTGGGGCGGTGCCCGCCGGACGGGGCTGGGCGAAAGCATGACAATCCAACAAGTGAAATGACAGGTCTCGATCATCGATTGGCCAGGTCCCGCCAGTCCGGCGGATCGCCAACAGCGGGGCGAAACGGTCAAAACACCCGGCCGTTCGGTGGGTTACCGCCCGAACCGAGGCCTGATACCGGGCCGCGCGCCCGATCGGCGGCCGGCCGGCGGCCGGTGCGGGCGGATTGGCGGGGGTTCACGCTCCCGCAATGTCCTGGTATGTACCTGTGGCCCCGGCTGGCGTGATCCCGCCACGCGTCACACTTGTCCACCATCAGGACGCCTGGTACCACCCGTCCCGCCCGCCGGTACGGTAAGGACGTGGCCAAGCCCCTCGCACTCGACTTCGACCCGATCGCCCGCGCCGACGAGCTGTGGACCCGCCGCTGGGGCGGAGTCCCCTCGATGGCGGCGATCACCTCGATCATGCGGGCGCACCAGATCCTGCTCTCCCGGGTGGACGCGGTGCTCAAGCCGTACGGGCTGACCTTCGCCCGCTACGAGGCGCTGGTGCTGCTCACCTTCAGCCGGACCGGCGAGCTCTCGCTCTCCAAGATCGGCGAGCGGCTGATGGTCCACCCGACCAGCGTCACCAACACCGTCGACCGGCTGGAGCGGGCCGGCCTGGTCGCCCGCCGGCCCAACCCGCTGGACGGTCGCGGCGTGCTCGCCGCCATCACCGACCGCGGCCGTGAGGTGGTCGAGGAGGCCACCCGGGAGCTGATGGCGATGGAGTTCGGCCTGGAGGAGTACGGCGCCGACCAGTGCCGCCAGGTGTTCGAACTGCTCCGCCCGCTGCGGGTGGCCGCGGGCGACTTCACCGGGCCGGACGCGGAGGCGGCGCGGTAGGAGCGGTGGAAGGCGCCCGGGGGCTGCGCGGCGGTACCCGTGAGGGCGGCTACCCTCGTTGGAGCGGTGCGCGGATCGGGGCGTACCGGCCGATCCTGCCGAGTGAGGCGATGAGAAGTATGAAGGCGACCCCCCTGCTGGGCTGGTACCGGGCCCTGGCCATTGCGACCGGTGTTGCGCTGCTGGTGTTCTGCGGCTTCATGGTCGCGAAGTACGGCTTCGACACGGCCGAGTCCGTCACCACCTATGTGGCGATGCTGCACGGCTACCTCTACATCGGGTACTTCGTGGTCACCTTCCTGCTCGGCCAGAAGCTCAAGTGGCCGCTGGGTCGGATGATCTTCACCCTGGCGGCCGGCTGCATTCCGTTCGCCTCCTTCGTCGCCGAGCGCCGCGTGGTGCGCGACGCCGTCGAGCGGCTGCCCGCCGGTGAGGCCCGCCAGCCGGCCGGCGTCTGACCGTACGCGTTCCCGAGGGCGCCTCTCCCGATCATGGGGAGGCGCCCTCGCGCATGTCCGGGGCGTGGCGTGGGCATCCTCCGACCCGTCGCCATCGACAAGTACTAGGACGTCCGAGTAAATTGGTAGGACGTCCTCATAGTTGTGCCGCCCCGGTACCGTGGCGGCCGTACGGAGCGGAGTTCGGGTCCATGGACGCCGAGGAGATCGAGCGCGGCCGGCAGCGCTGGCAGCAGCGGTACGACAGTGCCCGCAAGCGGGACGCGGACTTCACCACCCTCTCCGGTGACGAGGTCGAGCCGGTCTACGGCCCGCCCGCCGGGCAGGCCTACGAGGGCTTCGAGCGGATCGGCTGGCCGGGTGAGTACCCGTACACCCGGGGCCTGCACCCCACCGGCTACCGCGGGCGGACGTGGACCATCCGCCAGTTCGCCGGCTTCGGCAACGCCCGGCAGACCAACGAGCGCTACCGGATGATCCTGGAGGCGGGCGGCGGTGGCCTCTCGGTCGCCTTCGACATGCCCACCCTGATGGGCTACGACTCGGACGACGCCAAGTCGCTCGGCGAGGTCGGCCACTGCGGCGTGGCCATCGACTCGGCCGCCGACATGGAGATGCTGTTCCAGGGCATCCCGCTGGGCGAGGTCACCACCTCGATGACGATCAGCGGCCCGGCCGTGCCGATCTTCTGCATGTACCTGGTCGCCGCCGAGCGCCAGGGGGTCGACCCGGCGGTGCTCAACGGCACCCTGCAGACCGACATCTTCAAGGAGTACATCGCCCAGAAGGAGTGGCTCTTCGCCCCCGAGCCGCACCTGCGCCTGATCGGCGACCTGATGGCGTACTGCGCCCGGGGCATCCCGGCGTACAAGCCGCTCTCCGTCTCCGGCTACCACATCCGCGAGGCCGGGGCCACGGCCGCGCAGGAGCTGGCGTACACCCTGGCGGACGGCTTCGCCTACGTCGAGCTGGGCCTCTCCCGCGGCCTGGACGTCGACGTCTTCGCCCCCGGCCTCTCCTTCTTCTTCGACGCGCACCTGGACTTCTTCGAGGAGATCGCCAAGTTCCGCGCGGCCCGCCGGATCTGGGCCCGCTGGATGCGCGACCGCTTCGGCGCGAAGACGGACAAGGCGCAGTGGCTGCGCTTCCACACCCAGACCGCCGGTGTCTCGCTCACCGCGCAGCAGCCGTACAACAACGTGGTCCGCACCGCCGTGGAGGCGCTGTCGGCCGTGCTCGGCGGCACCAACTCGCTGCACACCAACGCCCTGGACGAGACCCTGGCGCTGCCCTCCGAGCAGGCCGCCGAGATCGCCCTGCGCACCCAGCAGGTGCTGATGGAGGAGACCGGCGTCGCCAACGTGGCCGACCCGCTGGGCGGTTCCTGGTACGTCGAGGCGCTCACCGACCGGATCGAGGAGCAGGCCGAGGCGATCTTCCAGCGGATCCTCGACAAGGGCCGCGAGGACCACGGGATCGGGCCGATCACCTCCGGCATCCTGCGCGGGATCGAGGAGGGCTGGTTCACCGGGGAGATCGCCGAGGCGGCCTTCCAGTACCAGCAGGGGGTGGAGAAGGGCGAGAAGCGGGTGGTCGGCGTCAACTGCCATCCGCGCAGCGTCACCCCCGAGCTGGAGATCCTGCGGGTCAGCCACGAGGTGGAGCGCGAGCAGGTGCGGGTGCTGGCCGAGCGCAAGGCGGGCCGGGACGACGCGGCGGTACGGGCCGGGCTGGACGCGATGCTGGCGGCGGCGCGCTCGGGCGCGTCGATGATCCCGCCGATGCTGGACGCGGTGCGGGCCGAGGCCACCCTGGGCGAGATCTGCAACGCGCTGCGCGAGGAGTGGGGCACCTACCGGGAGTCCGCCTCCTTCTGACCCCGTCGGCGTCCGGAGCCGCCCCGCACGGGCGTGCGGGGCGGCTCCGCGCGTTCACGCGGCCGGCGGGCTGGGGAAGGGGCCGAGCAGCAGGCTGGTGAAGCGGCGGGTCCAGTCGGCGGTGATCGGCTCGCCGCTGACCAGGACGCGGTGCTCGACCGTCCCCGCGATGGTGTCGAAGATGATGTCGATCTCCTCGCAGGCCGCCGTCGGATCGCCGTCCGGGGCGAGTTCGCCGCGCGCCTGGGCGGCCGCCCGGCCCTGCCGGACCAGGTGCTTCTGCGGGTCGACGATCGCCTCCCGGATCCGCCGGCGCAGCTGCGGGTCGCGGGTGCCCTCGGCGAACAGCGCGAGCAGCGCCGCCTGGGTCTCGGGGCGGGCCAGCAGGTCCGCGAACTGGACCACCACGGCCTCGATGTCGGCCCGCAGGCTGCCCAGGTCGGGCATGACCAGCTCGTCGAAGAGGCTGGCCACGGCGTCCACCACCAGCTCGTTCTTGGACGGCCAGCGCCGGTACAGGGTGGTCTTGGCGACCTTGGCGCGGGTGGCGACGTGGCCCATGGTCAGTCCGCCCCAGCCGAGTTCGGCCAGGGTCTCGCGGGTGGCGTCCAGGATCGCCAGATCGGCGGCGGCGCTGCGCGGGCGCCCCTTGGCTCTGGTCGCGGCGCCGTCGGGGCTCCCCGGGGCCTCCCGGGCCGCCGCGGCTGCTGGGGGGTGCTCCCGGACTGCCGGGTGCTCCGGGGTCAAGGGGGGCTGGGCGGCCGACACCGGGCCTCCTTGCGATCTACTGGTAAGTAACTTGGGTGGGGCTGGTAACGGTAGCGACTGTTCGCCGTCCGGGGCAGCCGGGGTGCCGGGGAAAGTGGGGCAGCTCACGTCCCGGGATGGCCGACGGGGCTTGCGGCGGGGGCCCTTGATCCAGTTACGCTACGGCTCGTAGCGAAAGCAGTGACAACCAGGCGCCGCGACCCGTGGGACGGGAGCGGCGCGGGTGCGGGTGGGGATCCGCGCCGAACGGTTCAGGCTACCTGGTACGGGGCCGCCCGTCAGGGAACGGAAGCCGCGCAGCCCGCGCGGAGGGATTTCCCGGCGGTTGGTGCCCGTCGGCGGTGCGGACGGGGGAGGATGGTGCCATGCAGCCACGGAATTCGCGTCCCAACAGCTCCGCCCTGCGCGGTGCGGTCGACCTCGCCGCAGTGAAGGCAGCCGGCGAGGCTGCCCAGAAGGCCGAGCAGGCCAGGGCCGAGCGGGCCCGTCAGGCGGCCGCCGCCGAAGCGGCCGGAGTCGCCCCGGCCCCGCTCGCGTACGAGCTCGTCATCGATGTCACCGAGGACACCTTCGAGGCCGAGGTCGTCCAGCGCTCCACCGAGGTTCCGGTCGTCATCGACTTCTGGGCCGAGTGGTGCGGGCCCTGCAAGCAGCTCAGCCCGATCCTGGAGCGCCTGGCCGAGGAGTACGCCGGCCGGATCGTGCTCGCCAAGATCGACGTGGAGGCCAGCCCGCAGCTCTCCCAGCAGTTCGGCATCCAGGGCATTCCGGCCGTGATGGCCGTCGTGGCCGGGCAGTTGGTGCCGCTGTTCCAGGGGGCCGAGAGCGAGGCCAACGTCCGCAAGGTGCTGGACCAGCTGATCCTGGTCGCCGAGCAGCGCTTCGGCGTGGCCGGCGGCGCGGCGGTGCCCGGCGCGGTCCCCGGCGAGGCCGCCGCCCCGTACCTGCCGGAGGACCCGGCGCTGGCCGCCGCCCACGAGGCGCTGGACCGGGGTGACCTCGGCGGTGCCGTCCAGGCCTACCGGAACGTCCTGGTCGACCAGCCGGGCAACACCGAGGCCAAGCTCGGGCTGGCCCAGGCGGAACTGCTGCGCCGGGTGGAGCGGCTCAACCCGCAGGACGTCCGCGCGGCGGCCGCGGCCGACCCGAAGAACGTCGCGGCGCAGCTGGACGCGGCCGACCTGGACCTGGTGGGCGGACACGTCGAGGACGCCTTCGGGCGCCTGGTGGACACCGTCGGCCGGACCTTCGGCGACGACCGGGACACCGCCCGGGTGCGGCTGCTGGAGCTGTTCGAGGTGATCGGCACGACGGACCCACGGGTGACGGCGGCGCGTACCGCGCTGGCCCGCGTCCTGTTCTGACGGCCCTTCCGACCCCGCTCTGACGCGCCCTCGCCGGCACGCCGAATGACCTGCGGTGTCGCTGGCGATTTGGCGACAATCCGGTCATCGCGTCAGAGGTTTACCAAATCTTGACAACACCCGTGGACGGTCACTTCAGGTGACCGTCCACGGGTGTTTCGCTGGCTTTTCCGGGGGATTTGGCCGTTACGAATTCTTCAAGAGGTCACGCAGAGTGTTCGGGTGGCTAATGTCATGATCATTACCGCCCGATGTTGGATTACCCGTCAGTAATGAACCCCTTGTGCTTCGCCCGGGATTCCAGCACGATCGGCGACGCCCGGTCCCAGACTCCACCCCCTCCGACAGCCGGTCGGCGGGCGGAGCGCGGGATCCCCACCGGGTGGGCCGTCGGCCATGGCCGACGGCAGGGAGGGCAGGGGGGTATCCGCGGTCCCACGGCGGTTCCTGTCCTTCGTCCGGCCGCGCGGCCCGCGCGGTCGCTGGTTGTCGCTCGGGGGTGATCGCCGATGTCGTCGGCCCTGCCCGCCGCCTCGCAAGGGCGGCCGGCGAAGGGACGGGAGTGCCGCCGTGTGCCGGCCGCTCCCGGGTCCGACGACGCCTGCGGCGCTCTTCGCTACCGAGGACGTAGCTCTCTCCCATCCCAGGCCCCCCGCGGTGCGGGACGCACCGCCGGGGAGCCGGAGATGTACGTCCTAGAAGGAGGACTCGCATGTCCCAGACCTACGGCAAGACCCGTTGGAAGCGCTTCGCCCTGGTGATGGTGCCCAGTCTCGCGGCCACCGCCGCGGTCGGCGTCAGCCTGGCGAACAACGCGCTCGCCGCTTCGTTCAGCGTCTCCGGCCAGCAGTTCAAGGTCACCGCGGAGGAGCTGCACGGCCAGAACTTCGCGCAGTTCGGTTCGATCGACGCCGAGGTCAACGGCACCCCGCACCCGATCGCGGTGTCGGCCTTCGACTCGGCCACGATCAAGGGCCTCTGCCAGTCGGTGGTGACCGACCCGAACATCATCCCGGGCCTGCCGTGGAAGCTGCCGAAGATCACCTTGCGTCTTGAGGCCGGCCAGAGCGACGACCCGGCGCGGCAGGTTTCCGCGAAGAACCTGCTGATCGACCTGGACTCACTCAACGCCGACGCCGAGTTCACCAACATCAACATCGGTCAGGACGCCTCCACCCTGAAGGGCCAGGCGACCGCGGGCTGGAAGTCGGCGCTCGGCACCGGCAAGCCCTCCGGCGGGGTCGGCTTCGCCCAGGCCGCCGAGAAGGCCGACCTGACCAACGTGCAGCAGACCGCCTGGGCCACCTCGGCCGGCACCTTCAAGCTCCAGGGCCTGAAGCTCGCGCTGCACACCGACGGCGGGCACGAGTGCTACTGAGGCGTGTCTGACACGCCCTGGCCGCCGACCGGTGGCGGGCGCTGTGCCCGGCGCCGGTCGGCGGCATCGGGGGACCGGGGATGGTGCGCGCGCCGCCCCCGGTCCTCCCCGTCCCGTTCCCTCCCTCGTTCACACCATCGAGGAGCTGCACCGTGTCCAGCGCCCTTGCCGAGCTGCGGCCCGCCGAGCACGAGCACCCCGCCCAGTGGCTGCGCCGGGTGTTCCGCAACTTCCGCCGGTCCCGCCCGTTCTACGGCGGTCTGCTGGCCATGATCGCCGGCGTGCCGATCATGTACTTCCCGTACGCCAAGCTGTCGTTGAGCGGGATGACGATGACCATGGCGACCACGGCGGGAGCCGGGTCCCTGATCATCGGGGTCCTGCTGATCGTGCTCGGGCTGACCGCCTGGTTCCAGCCGGCCATCCGGGTCTTCGCGGGGGTCGCCACCACCCTGCTCGTGCTGGTCTCGATCCCGGTCTCCAACCTGTCCGGCTTCGGTACGGCGCTGCTTCCGGGCCTGATCGGCGGCGGGCTGATGCTGGCCTGGGCGCCGCTGCCGGAGCCGGAGGCCGAGGCGGCCGTCGCCGAGACCGCCATGGCGCAGAGCACCGCCGCCGAGAGTGCCACCGCGCCGCTCCCGGCCGTCCCCGCGCAGGCCGCGCCGCCGGCCCCGGACGCGGCCCCGGCCCAGTCCGTCGAGGGCACCGTCCCGTCGCGGACCGGTGACGCCGAGGAGGGGCGGTGACCGAGCCGCAGGAGCAGCCGGAACAGCGCTCGGCACGGCACGCGGCGCCCCGGACGCCCGCCCGGGTCCGGCTGAGAGGCCGTGCGCTGGCGATGGCCGCAGTGCCGACCGCGTTGCTGATGGCCGCCGCCTACACGCCGAGCCCGGCCGTCGCCGAGCCCTCGGGCGGCAGGCCGTGCGCCACCGCGCCGGAGAGCGTCCCGGACGTCGCGCCGGTGGAGGAGACGCCCGTCCCCAAGAGCGAGCTGCCCGAGCCGCCGCCGGGCCCGTCCGCGACGCCCACCGGAGCGCCGACGACGGCTCCGACGACCGTGCCGACGCAGGTGCCGACGGCCGCTCCCTCGACCGCTCCCACGGCGCCGGCCCCGACCGACACCCCGACCGACACCCCGACCGCCGCCGGCGGCGCCGGTACCGCCGCCCCGGCCGGGCTCGTCGACGACCTCCTCGGCGGAGTCACCCACCTGGCCGACCCGGGCGGTTCGCCCGGTCCGACGGCGGGTGCCACCGCCACGCCACCGGCCTCCGGCCCGAGCGCCACGACCGCCCCGACCGCCCCGACCGCCGCCGCCCGCGCGGCGGACCCGGTCCAGCCCGCGCCGCCGGCCTCGTCCACGCCCACCGCCGACGGCGGCCCGACCGCCGCGCCGTCGTCCACGCCGTCGTCCACGCCGTCGTCCACGACCTCGCCGCAGGCCTCGTCCGGCCCGAAGGCGCCCGGCGGCGGCAAGGCGAGCCCCAGGACGACGCCGTCCGCCGCCCCGTCCGCCGCCTCCGGCTCGCCGAGCGCCAACCCCAACTGCGCGGTGGACGCCCGCGGTCTGACGGCCGGCGCGGCCGCGCCCGGGCACGTCGTCCCGGAGCAGAACTGGACCCTGCGGTCCAGCCGGCTGGGCCTGCACGGCGCGGTCTTCCACGGCGTCTACGACGTGAAGACGCCCACCGGCACCAAGCGGGTGCTGAAGTTCGTGGTCGACACCGTGGACATCGAGAACCTCGACATGTCGACGCTGGAGGGCAACGGCAAGACCTTCCACGTCAAGAGCGCCGACGGTTCGACCTCGACCATGCGCAAGGGCGCGGTCACCATGTACGTGGAGCGGCTCTCCGGCCACCTCTCGAAGGTGCTCGGCCTCCCGCTGCCGATCGACCTGGGCGAGCTCACCCTCACCCCGGACACCCTGCCGCGCTGGCTCTACGACCTGATCGGATCCGTCCCGGTCCCGCTGGACCTGGAGCTGACCGGCGTCACCGCCAAGCAGGCCGGCCAGTTCGGCGGCACGCTCCGGATCCCGGGCATGCGGCTGTACAACGACGACGAGCCCTACAGCAATACCTGACAACGCCCGTGGGGCGGCCCCTCCACAGTGGAGGAGCCGCCCCACGGGGCGTTCTGCGGACCGGGTGTCACTCGCTCCGGGTGCCCAGGTGGTGCACCTGGACCATGTTGGTGTTGCCGGGGATGCCGGGCGGCGAGCCGGCGGTGACGATGACGGTGTCGCCCTCGCCCAGCTGGCCCATGCTCAGCAGCTCGCGGTCGACCTGCGCGACCATCTCGTCGGTGGTCTCGACCTGCTCGGTGACGTGCGCCTCGACGCCCCAGCTCAGCGAGAGCTGGTTGCGGGTGGCGTTGTCCGGGGTGAACGCGATCACCGGGATCGGCGAGCGGTACCGGGAGAGCCGGCGCGCGGTGTCACCGGACTTGGTGAACGCGATCAGCGCCTTGCCGTTGAGGAAGTCGCCCAGCTCGCACGCGGCGCGGGCGATCGAGCCGCCCTGGGTGCGCGGCTTGCGGCCCGGGTTCAGCGGCTGGAGGCCGTGCGAGAGCAGCTCCTCCTCGGCCTTCTCGGCGATCCGGCTCATGGTGCGGACGGTCTCGACCGGGTACTTGCCGACGCTCGACTCGGCGGACAGCATGACCGCGTCGGTGCCGTCCAGGATGGCGTTGGCGACGTCGGAGACCTCGGCGCGGGTCGGGCGCGAGGCGTGGATCATCGACTCCATCATCTGGGTGGCGACGATGACCGGCTTGGCGTTCCGGCGGGCCAGGGTGATCAGCTGCTTCTGGACCAGCGGCACCCGCTCCAGCGGGTACTCGACGGCCAGGTCGCCACGGGCCACCATGATGGCGTCGAAGGCGAGGACGATCTCCTCCATGGCCTCGACGGCCTGCGGCTTCTCGATCTTGGCGATGACCGGCACGCGGATGCCGACCTCGTCCATGACCTCGTGGACGTCCTTGATGTCGTCCGCGTTGCGGACGAAGGAGAGCGCGACCATGTCGACGCCCAGCCGCAGCGCGAAGCGCAGGTCGTCCTTGTCCTTCTCGGACAGGGCCGGCACGTTCACGGCCGCGCCGGGGAGGTTGATGCCCTTGTTGTTCGAGAGCACGCCGCCCTCGACGACCACGGTCTTCACCCGCGGGCCGTCGACGCTGACGACCTCCAGGGCGATGACGCCGTCGTTGATCAGGATCGGGTCGCCGGCCTTGACGTCGCCCGGCAGGCCCTTGTAGGTGGTACCGCAGATGTGCTGGTCACCGGGGACGTCCTCGGTGGTGATGGTGAACTCGTCGCCGTTGTCGACGGTCACCGGACCGTTGGCGAAGGTCGCCAGACGGATCTTGGGACCCTGGAGGTCGGCAAGGACGCCGATGGCCTTGCCGGTGTCCTCCGAGACCTGGCGGACCTTGTGGTACCGCTCCTCGTGGTCCGCGTGGGTGCCGTGGCTCATGTTCAGTCGGGCGACGTTCATGCCCGCCTCGACGATGGCCTTCAGCTGTTCGTAGGAGTCCGTCGCCGGACCCAGGGTGCAGACAATTTTCGCTCGGCGCATATGGATCAGTCTATCCGTTCGTGTTATAGGTGCATTCGGCACGAATCGTGAGGAATCGCCGACGAAGGATTCCGGGAGCCGAGACGACGGCGTGTCATTCCCCGGACTGCCGGTGTACCAGGGCGAACGCCTGTCGGGCGATCTCCAGCTCCTCGTCGGTGGGCACCACCGCGACCGCCACCCGCGCGTACGGGGGCGAGATGATCCGGGCCTCACCGGAGCGCACCGAGTTGAGCTCGGGGTCCACCGCGATGCCCAGTTCGTCCAGTCCGGCCGTGGCCGCCGCGCGCACCGGCGCCGCGTTCTCGCCGACGCCCGCCGTGAAGGCGATCGCGTCCACCCGGCCGAGCACCGCGTAGTAGCCGCCGATGTACTTGCGCAGCCGGTGGATGTAGGCGTCGAAGGCGAGCCCGGCGTCCGCGTCGCCCTCCTCCGCCCGGCGCATGATCTCGCGCATGTCGTTGTCGCCGCACAGGCCGAGCAGGCCGCTGCGGCGGTTGAGCAGGTCGTCGATCTCGTCGATGGAGAGCCCGCCGACCCGGTGCAGGTGGAACACCACGCCCGCGTCGATGTCGCCCGAGCGGGTGCCCATCACCAGGCCCTCCAGCGGGGTCAGGCCCATCGAGGTGTCCAGGCAGCGCCCGCCGCCGACCGCCGAGGCGGAGGCGCCGTTGCCCAGGTGCAGCACGATCACGTTCACCTCGGCCGGGTCCTTGCCGAGCAGCCGGGCGGTGGCCCGCGAGACGTACTGGTGGGAGGTGCCGTGGAAGCCGTAGCGGCGCACCCGGTGCTCGTCCGCGACCGCCTTGTCCACCGCGTACCGGGCCGCGTACTCCGGCATCGAGGCGTGGAAGGCGGTGTCGAAGACGGCGACCTGGGGCAGGTCCGGGCGCAGGGCGCGGGCCACCTCGATGCCGGTGATGTTCGCCGGGTTGTGCAGCGGCGCCACCGGGATCAGCCGGCGGATCTCCTTGAGCACGTCGTCGGTGATCACCGTCGGCTCGGTGAACCGCAGTCCGCCGTGCACCACCCGGTGGCCGATCGCGGCCAGCTGGGGGGAGTCCAGTCCGAGGCCGTCGGCGGCGAGCTCCTCGGCGACGGCCTTCAGCCCGGCGTCGTGGTCGGGGAAGACCTGGAGGGTCTCCCGCCGCTGGCCGGAGCGCGGGGTGTGCACCAGCCGGCCGTTCGCCTCGCCGATCCGCTCGACCAGTCCGGAGGCCAGCCGGGCGCCGTCGAGCATGTCGATCAGCTGGTACTTCACCGACGAGGAGCCGGCGTTCAGGACGAGGACACGGGTGCCGCCACTCATGCCTGGGCTCCTTCGGTGCGGCCCTGTGCCTGGATCGCGGTGATCGCGACCGTATTGACGATGTCCTGGATCAGGGCGCCGCGCGAGAGGTCGTTGACGGGCTTGCGCAGCCCCTGGAGGACGGGGCCGACCGCCACCGCGCCGGCCGAGCGCTGGACCGCCTTGTAGGTGTTGTTGCCGGTGTTGAGGTCCGGGAAGATCAGCACGGTGGCCCGGCCGGCCACCGAGGAGCCCGGCAGCTTGGTGGCCGCGACATGGGCGTCCACCGCCGCGTCGTACTGGATCGGGCCCTCGACCAGGATGTCCGGGCGCAGCTCGCGGACCAGTTCGGTGGCCTTGCGGACCTTGTCCACGTCGGCGCCCGAGCCGGAGGTGCCGGTGGAGTAGGAGAGCATCGCGACCCGCGGCTCGACGCCGAACTGGGCGGCGGTGGCGGCGGACTGGATGGCGATGTCGGCCAGCTGCTGGGCGTCCGGGTCGGGGTTGACCGCGCAGTCGCCGTAGACCAGCACCTTGTCGGCCAGGCACATGAAGAAGACCGAGGAGACGATCGCGGCGCCCGGCGAGGTCTTGATCACCTCGAAGGCGGGCCGGATGGTGGCGGCGGTGGAGTGCACCGCGCCGGAGACCATGCCGTCGGCGATGCCCTCCTGGACCATCAGGGTGCCGAAGTAGCTCACGTCCGTGACGACGTCCAGCGCCAGCTCGACGGTCATCCCCTTGTGGGCGCGCAGCCTGGCGTACAGCTCGGCGAACTGCCGGCGCAGCGGGCTGGTGGCAGGGTCGACGATCCGCACCTGGACGCGGTCGGCGGCCGGGTCTCCCCCCGGCTGCGGGAGGGTGATGCCGAGGCTCGCGGCCTTGCGGCGGACGGCGTCGGTCTCGCCGAGCAGGGTGAGGTCGCAGATGTTGCGGCGGAGCAGGATCTCGGCCGCGCGCAGCACCCGCTCCTCGGTGCCCTCGGGCAGCACCACGTGCCGGCGGGCGGACCGGGCGCGCTCCAGCAGCTCGTGCTCGAACATCATCGGGGTGACCCGCTCGGACCGGCCGACCTCGATCCGGTTGGTCAACTCGGCGGTGTCCACGTGCAGTTCGAAGAGGCCGAGGGCGATCTCGGCCTTTCGCGGGCTGGCCGCGGAGAGCTTGCCCTCCAGGTGGGTGAGGGCGGCGGCGGTGATCCAGCTGCCCTCGGGGACGACCGCGACCGGGGTGCCGGGGGCGAGCCGGGCGGCCAGTGCCATGACGTTCGGGCCGGGGTGCTGGCCGAGCGTCAGCATGACGCCGGCGATCGGCGGGGCACCGGCGGCGTGTGCGGCCAGCGAGCCGATCAGCAGGTCGGCGCGGTCCCCGGGGGTGACCACCAGGGCGCCCTCGGTCAGTGCGTCCAGGAAGGTCGGCAGCATGGCGCCGCCGAAGACGAAGCCGCGGACGTCCCGGGCCAGGCCGGCCGCGTCGCCGGTCAGGACGTCGGCGCCGGTGGCCTCGACCAGCTGGGCGACGGTCGGCGCGGCCAGCGCCGGCTCCTCAGGGATGACGTAGGCGGGGATCGGCAGCTTCTCGGTGAGCGTGCGCTGGATCCGCTGCTTGGCGCCGGGGGCGACCCGGTTGGCGATCATCGCCAGGGTCGCGCAGCCGAGGTCGGTGTACGCGCGGTGGGCGTTGCGGACCTCGGCGATCACGGCCTCGGCGTCCTCGGCGTGGCCGCCGACCACCGGGAGGACGGCGGCGCCGAACTCGTTGGCGAGCCGGGCGTTGAAGGCCAGCTCGTCCGGGATGTTGGTGTCGGCGAAGTCGGTGCCGAGCACCAGCACCGCCTGGCAGTGCCGTTCCAGCGCCCGGAACCGGTCGACCAGGGTGGAGACCAGCTCGTCCTGGCCGTGGGCGGCCTGGAACGCGGCGGCCTCCTCGTAGGTGAGGCCGTACAGCTCGGCGGAGGGCAGGTCGAGCCGGTAGCGGGTGCGCAGCAGCTCCACGACGTGGTCGGAGCCGGATTCGCCGGGGGCGGGCGCGTGGACGAGCGGCCGGAACACCCCGACCCGGTCCACCTGGCGGGTGAGCAGTTCCATGACCCCGAGTTCGACCGCCTGGCGGCCGTCCCCCCGGTCGATACCGGTCACGTACACGCTGCGCGCCACGTGGGTGTCTCCGTCCCGTCGTCCCATGCCGTCGTCACCAGTGACCATACCTTCGCATTTAGGACAGGTGTACGCATGCGCGTGAAGCCGAAGGAGGCAAGGGACGGAGGTCCCTTCCGGGGCTGTCGTGTGGTCCCGCGCCACGTCGCCGGCACCGTCCACCGGGAGGAGCTCGCCGAGTTCATCGCCTGTGACCAGGAGCCGGCCAGGGCCGCGGCCGATCTCGGCTTCCCGGTGGCGGCTCCGGTGTGACGGAACGCCCCGCCCGGGGCGGGCCCGGGCCGGCCGGTACGGGACGCAACGGTCCGGCACCGGCCGGCGGGCCGGGTCAGACCGGGCGGAGCCAGAGGGTGGCGAGGGGCGGGAGGACGAGTTCGGCGCTGCGGGGCTGGCCGTTCCAGGGGGTGGGTTCGGCCTTCACCGGGCGGGAGTTGCCGAGGCCGCTGCCGCCGTAGGTCTCGGCGTCGGTGTTCAGCACCTCCTCCCAGAGCTGGTCGCGGCCGGTCAGGGCGGGCAGACCGACCCGGTGGCCGTGCCGGACGACCGGGGAGAAGTTGCAGACGGCGACCAGCGGGGTGCCGTCGGCGGCGTAGCGGACGAAGGAGAGCAGGTTGTCCTCGGCGGCGCCGCCGTCGAGCCAGCGGAAGCCGTCCGGGGTGGTGTCCTGCTCCCAGAGCGCGGGGCTGGCGCGGTAGGTGCGGTTGAGGTCGCGGACGAGGTCCCGGACGCCGCGGTGGTCACCGGCCGCCGGCCACTGCTCGTCGAGCACCCACCACTGCGGGCCCTGCTCGTGGTCCCACTCCGCGCCCTGGGCGAACTCCTGCCCCATGAAGAGGAGTTGCTTGCCCGGGTGGGCCCACATGAAGCCCAGGTAGGCGCGGTGGTTGGCGCGCTGCTGCCACCAGTCGCCGGGCATCTTGGAGATCAGCGCCTGCTTGCCGTGCACCACCTCGTCGTGCGAGATCGGCAGGATGTAGTTCTCCGAGTAGGCGTACACCATCGAGAAGGTGATCTCGTTGTGGTGGTACTTGCGGTGCACCGGCTCCTTGGACATGTAGACCAGCGAGTCGTGCATCCAGCCCATGTTCCACTTCAGCCCGAAGCCGAGGCCGCCGTTGTCGGTGGGCCGGGTGACGCCGTCCCAGGCGGTCGACTCCTCGGCGATGGTGACCACGCCGGGGCAGCGTCGGTAGACGGTGGCGTTCATCTCCTGGAGGAACGCGGCCGCGTCCAGGTTCTCCCGGCCGCCGAACCGGTTGGGGGTCCAGCCGCCGTCCTCGCGGGAGTAGTCGAGGTAGAGCATCGAGGCGACGGCGTCCACCCGCAGGCCGTCGATGTGGAACTCCTCGCACCAGTACACCGCGTTGGCGACCAGGAAGTTGCGGACCTCGGTGCGGCCGTAGTCGAACTCCAGCGTCCCCCAGTCGGGGTGCTCGGCGCGCTGCGGGTCGGCCGGCTCGTACAGCGGCTCGCCGTCGAAGCGGGCGAGCGCGAAGTCGTCCTTGGGGAAGTGCGCCGGCACCCAGTCGACGATCACCCCGATGCCGTGCCGGTGCAGGGTGTCGACCAGGTACCGGAAGTCGTCCGGGCCGCCCAGCCGCGCGGTGGGGGCGTAGTAGCCGGAGACCTGGTAGCCCCAGGAGCCGCCGAAGGGGTGCTCCATCACCGGCATCAGCTCCACATGGGTGAAGCCCAGGTCCTTGAGGTAGCCCGGGAGCTCCTCGGCGATCTCCCGGTAGCCGGTGAGGTCGGGCCGCCAGGACGGCAGGTGCAGCTCGTACACGGACATCGGGGCCCGGTGGTGGGCGGTGCGGGCCCGGTGGGCCATCCAGTCGCCGTCCTGCCAGCGGTACGCGGAGGAGGTGACGACGGAGGCGGTGCCGGGCGGGCACTGGGCGGCGCGGGCCAGCGGGTCGGCCTTGTCGAGCACCCAGCCCTGCCGGGTGTGGATCTCGTACTTGTACTGGGTGCCCTCGGCGAGGCCGGGCACGAACAGCTCCCAGATGCCGGACGAGCCGAGCGAGCGCATCGGGTGCCCGGTGCCGTCCCAGTGGTTGAAGTCGCCGATCAGCCGGACGCCGACGGCGTTCGGCGCCCAGACCGCGAACGCGGTGCCGTCCACCCCGTCGACGGTGCGCACATGCGAGCCGAGGGCCTGCCAGAGCTGCTCGTGCCGGCCCTCGGAGATGAGGTGGAGGTCCAGCTCGCCGAGGGTGGGCGGGGTGCGGTAGCCGTCGGGCTGGACCAGCGGCTCACCGCCGGGGTAGGTCACCAGCAGCCGGTAGTCGGGCAGTTCGGTGCCGGCCAGCAGGCCGGTGAAGAGCCCGTTCTGCTGGTGGGTGAGCTCGGCGGGGCCGTGGGCGGTCTCCACCACCACGCGCTCGGCGAACGGGCGCAGGACCCGGATGGCGGTGCCGCCGTGCACCGGGTGGGCGCCGAGCAGCGCGTGTGGGTCGTGGTGCTCGCCGCGGAGCAGCCGGTCCACCTCGGCCGGCGGCAGCGGCGCCTCGGGCAGCCGCAGGGTGCCGGTGGGCACGGCGGCGGTCGCGGTGGCCGGGGCGACGGGAGCGGCACCGGAGGGCGTGGCGCCGGTGGGTACGGCGTTGGAGCGCACGGCACAGGAGGGCGCAGCGTTGGTGGGCACGGCGTCGGCAGCCGGCGTGCGGGCGGCCGCCGACGGCCGCGGTTCGGCCGACCGGGCCGTCACGGGTTCGCGCTGGGGGGAGTCCGCGTCCGCCAGGAAGGTGGCTGGCACGGGGCGGGTGGTGCGGCCGGGCGGGTCGAGCGGCGTCACGGCGGGGTCCTCCTGCGGAATCGGATGGCCGCGGGATCGTCGGCGGCGGGGTGGGCTTTCTCCGGGGCGGGCGGGCAGGCGTGGGTACGGAAGGCGCGGAAGCGGGGGGTGCTCAGACGGTCAGCGCGAGGCGGTTGATCGCGGCCAGCGGGATCGGCAGCCAGCCGGGCCGGTGCCGGGCCTCGTAGACCACCTCGTACACCGCCTTGTCGATCTCCAGGGCGCGCATCAGCTCCGGCGAGGCGGCCGGGTCGGTGCCGCCGCCGGCGGTGTAGCCGGCGCAGAAGGCGGTGCGGTTGCGCTGGGCCCAGGCGGCGGCGAGGTGGGCCAGCTCCGGGTCGGCCGGCCCGCCGGCCAGCAGGTGGGCGGCGGCGTAGTCGAAGGAGCGCAGCATCGCGGCGACGTCGCGCAGCGCCGTCTGCGGCTCGCGGCGCTCGGCGACGGACTTGGCCGGCTCGCCCTCGAAGTCCAGCAGCACCCAGCCGTGCGGGGTGCGCATGGCCTGGCCGAGGTGCAGGTCGCCGTGGATGCGCTGGACCGGCAGGCCGTCCGGGTGGGCGTCGGCGAGCTGCTGGAAGGCGGTGCGCAATGCGGCCCGGTAGCGCAGCAGGCCGGGGACGGCGGCGACCGCGCTGTCCAGCCGGTCGGCCATCGCGGTGGCCAGCTGCCGGGTCTGGGCGCGGTCCAGCCGGGCGACCGGCATCGAGCGGGCCAGCACCCGGTGCACCTCGGCGGTGGCCCGGCCGAGCCGGTGCGCCTCGATCGCGAAGTTGCCGGGGGAGCGGTCGCCCTTGAGCCGGCCGACCTGGTCCAGCGCCAGCTCCCAGCCGTCCTCGGCCTCCGGCAGATAGCGCTGGAGCAGTCCGAGGGTGGCGGGTTCGGCGCGTTCCAGCCGGCTCTCGAACCAGGCGGCGACCCGGGGGATGCGGGTGGAGCCGGCCCGGGAGAGCGCGAGCGAGAGCTCCAGGTCGGGGTTGGTGCCGGGGTGGATCCGGCGGAACAGCTTGAGGATGTAGGAGGTGCCGTAGATGACCGAGCTGTTGGACTGCTCGGCGGTGGAGGCGCGGCCGGGGAGGTTGGCGGGCAGTCCGGAGCCCGGGGTGCGGCGGAAGGAGAGGGAGCCGAACCGGTCGCCGGTGGCGAGATGCTCCAGCAGCCGCCCGGTCAGCTCGGGGTCGTGCACGGCGTCGTAGAGCGTCGCGCCGTCGTACGGGCCCTGGCTGAGGCGGCCGAGTACGGCGGTCGGTTCGATGTCCGAGGGGCCTTCCGAGCGGATGCCGAGCAGCAGTTGGTAGATGTCCCCGTGGGGCGCGCCGGCGGTGGTGGCGTGCTCGACCCGCAGCAGCAGGTGCAGCAGGGCGGGGTCGCCGACCTGGAGCGGGGTGCCGACCGCCGGGGTGAGGCCGGTGATGGGCCGGCCCTTGCCGGCGTACCAGCGCTGGGTCGGGAGCCATTCGGCGATCAGCGGCAGGGCTGCCTGGACGAGTTCGCTGACCCCCAGGGCGGTTCTCCGGGCCCCGGTGCCGCGCGCGCCCACCGGCGCGGCGGAACCGGCGGGGGTGTCGCGGTGAACGTGGGCTTGAGAACGGGAGGTTTCGGACATGACTCCCTTTCCCCGGAAGCGGGCGGACTGCCCGACGGGTCTGGCCGGGTCCGTCAGTCTTCCGGAATTCGGCGGCGCGGCGGCGACGGCACGCGAGCGGGGCTCAGGTGTCACGCCTTCGTGTGGGTGGCCGTTGGGCTGTTCTCCGTACGCGGTGGTCCGAAGACCTCCGGGGGCGCGGGGTCAAACTCCCGCGCCCCCGGGAGGTTTGGTGCGGTCGGTGGTGCGGAATGTGCTGAGGGGGTGCAGCGGAGGTGCCGGGGCGGCTCTGGCGGATCGTTACTTCGACCGCCTGGTCCCGCTCAGGCGCGGGGGCTGCCGGAGCTGGAACCAGTAGAAGCCGTGCCCGGCGAGGGTCAGCAGGTACGGCCACTCGCCGATCGAGGGGAAGCGCACCCCGCCGATCAGCTCGACCGGGTACCGTCCTCCGTACTGCCGCAGGTCCAGTTCGGTCGGTTGCGCGAACCGGGAGAAGTTGTTCACGCACATGACCAGGTCGCCCTCGTGCTCGCGCACGAAGGCCAGCACGGCGGGGTTGCTGGAGGGCAGTTCGGTGTACGTGCCGAGGCCGAACGCCGGGTTGAGCTTGCGGATCTCGATCATGCGACGCGTCCAGTGCAGCAGCGAACTCGAACTGCTCTGCTGCGCTTCGACGTTGGTCACCTGGTAGCCGTACACCGGGTCCATGATGGGCGGCAGACTGAGCCTGCCCGGGTCGGCGGAGGAGAAACCCGCGTTGCGGTCCGGCGTCCACTGCATCGGCGTGCGGACGCCGTCCCGGTCGCCCAGCCAGATGTTGTCGCCCATGCCGATCTCGTCGCCGTAGTAGAGCACCGGCGAGCCCGGCAGGGAGAGCAGCAGGGCGGTGAACAGCTCGATCTGGTTGCGGTCGTTCTCCAGCAGCGGGGCGAGCCTGCGGCGGATGCCCACGTTGGCCCGCATCCGGGGGTCCTTGGCGTACTCCGCGTACATGTAGTCGCGCTCCTCGTCGGTGACCATCTCCAGGGTCAGCTCGTCGTGGTTGCGCAGGAAGATGCCCCACTGGCAGCCGTGCGGGATGCGCGGGGTCTTGGCGAGGATCTCCGAGACCGGGTAGCGCGACTCCCGGCGGACCGCCATGAAGATCCGCGGCATGACGGGGAAGTGGAAGGCCATGTGGCACTCGTCGCCGCCGGAGCCGAAGTCGCCGAAGTAGTCGACGACGTCCTCCGGCCACTGGTTGGCCTCGGCGAGGAGCACGGTGTCGGGGTAGTTGGCGTCGATCTCCTTGCGGACCCGCTGGAGGAACTCGTGCGTCTCCGGCAGGTTCTCGCAGTTGGTGCCCTCGCGGGCGAACAGGTACGGCACCGCGTCCAGCCGGAAGCCGTCGATGCCGAGGTCGAGCCAGAACCGCAGCCCGGCGATCATCTCGTCCTGGACCCGCGGGTTGTCGTAGTTGAGGTCCGGCTGGTGGGAGAAGAACCGGTGCCAGAAGTACTGCTTGCGCACCGGGTCGTAGGTCCAGTTGGAGCTCTCGGTGTCGACGAAGATGATCCGGGCGTCCGGGTACTGCTTGTCGTCGTCGGCCCACATGTAGAAGTCGCCGTACGGGCCGTCCGGGTCCTCCCGGGAGGCCTGGAACCACGGGTGCTGGTCGCTGGTGTGGTTCATGACGAAGTCGATGACCACGCGCATGCCGCGGGCGTGCGCGGCGTCGACGAACTCCATGAAGTCGGCGAGGTCGCCGAACTCCGGCAGGACCGACTTGTAGTCGGCCACGTCGTACCCGCCGTCGCGCAGTGGCGAGGCGAAGAACGGGGGCAGCCAGAGGCAGTCGACCCCGAGCCACTGCAGGTAGTCGAGCTTGGACGTGAGCCCCTTGAGGTCCCCGATCCCGTCGCCGTTGCTGTCCTGGAAGGACCGCACCAGCACCTCGTAGAAGACCGCCCGCTTGAACCACTCCGGGTCCAGGTTCTTCTTCGAGGTCTCGGGGAAGGTGTCGGGGACGGGCTCGTTCACTGTCACGCTGGGTTCCTCCGAACCGTGAGGAGGTGAGCCGGCTCGGCAGAGGGATCGAGCCGGACGTAGTTGTGCCGGCCCCAGGTGTAGGCGGCGCCGGTGAGCTCGTCGTGCACCGTGAACGGCACGTCCGCCTCACGGCCCGGGAGGGCGATCGTGACGGTGGCCTCCTGGGCGTGGTGCGGGTCCAGGTTGACCACGGTGATGACGTGGTCGGTGAGGCCCTCGGGCGTGGTCGCGGTCTTGGAGAAGGCGAGCACCTGGTCGTTGTCGGTGGGGTGGAAGTGCAGGCCGCGCAGCTGCTGGAGGGCGGGGTGCCGGCGGCGCAGCCGGTTCAGCACGGTGAGCAGCGGGGCGAGGGTGTCCGTCCGGGTCCAGTCGCGCGGGCGCAGCTCGTACTTCTCCGAGTGCAGGTACTCCTCGGAGCCGGGGTGGGCCGGCTCGTTCTCGTACAGCTCGTAGCCGGCGTAGACGCCGTAGCTGGGGGAGAGGGTGGCGGCCAGGACGGCGCGGATCGCGAACGCCGCCCGGCCACCGGTCCGGAGGTACTCGTGCAGGATGTCCGGGGTGTTGGGGAAGAAGTTGGGCCGCATGTAGGCGGCGGCGTCACCGGAGAGTTCGGTGAGGTACTCGGTGAGTTCCTGTTTGGTGTTGCGCCAGGTGAAGTACGTGTACGACTGGTGGAAGCCGATCTTCCCCAGGGTGTGCATCATGGCGGGCCGGGTGAACGCCTCCGCCAGGAACAGCACATCGGGGTCGGTGCGGGCGATGTCGCCGAGCACCCTCTCCCAGAACACCACCGGTTTGGTGTGCGGGTTGTCGACCCGGAAGATCCGTACCCCGTGGGCCATCCAGAAGTGGAGGATGCGGATGGTTTCCTTGACGATTCCATCCATGTCCTGATCGAAGTTGACCGGGAAGATGTCCTGGTACTTCTTCGGCGGGTTCTCGGCGTAGGCGATGGTGCCGTCGGCCCGGTGGCTGAACCATTCCGGGTGCTTGTTCACCCACGGGTGGTCGGGGGAGCACTGGAGCGCGAAGTCCAGCGCGACCTCCAGGTGCAGCGCCTCGGCCTCGGCGACGAAGTGGTCGAAGTCCTCGATGGTCCCGAGGTCCGGGTGGACGGCGTCGTGGCCGCCCTCCGGCGAGCCGATCGCCCAGGGTGAGCCGACGTCGTGCGGACCGGCCGTCAGGGTGTTGTCCGGGCCCTTGCGGAAGGCTCGGCCGATCGGGTGGACGGGCGGCAGGTAGACCACGTCGAAGCCCATCGCGGCGACGGCCGGCAGCCGTTCGGCGGCGGTCCGCAGGGTGCCGGAGACCGGCGGCTCGACGCCGTTCGGGTCCACCACCGCGCCCTCCGAACGGGGGAAGAACTCGTACCAGGAGCCGTAGAGCGCGCGCCCCCGGTCCACCTGGAGCGGCAGCGGGCGGGAGGCGCTCACCAGTTCGCGCAGCGGGTACCGGGCCAGCAGGTCCAGCACGTCCGGGGCGAGCGCGGCGGCCAGCCGGGAGAGCGGCGGCAGACCGGTGTCGCGCAGCGCGTCGGCGGCGGACAGCACGTGTGCCCGGCCCTCCTTCTTCGGCACGTTGGCGGCGGCCCGCTCCAGCAGCCGGGCGCCGTCCTCCAGGACCAGCGCGGTGTCGATCCCGGCGGGCAGCTTGACGGCGGCGGTCCGGCGCCAGGTGGCGATCGGGTCGCTCCACGCCTCCACCAGGTAGGACCAGCGGCCGGGTGCGGTCGGGGTGACGTACGCGCCCCAGCGGTCGCTGCCCTCGGCGAGCTCGCGCATCGGCGTCCAGGGGCCGCTGCGGCCGCGCGGGTCGCGCAGGACCACATTGGCGTTCACCGCGTCATGGCCCTCGCGGAAGACGGTGGCGCTGACGAGGAAGGACTCGCCGGTGACGGCCTTGGCCGGGCGGCGGCCGGCGTCGACGAGGGGGCTGACGTCCAGGACGGGGATGCGGCCGATCACGGTGTCGCTCTCTGTCGTCTTGCGGGCGGAGGGCTTGCGGACGGGGGCATTGCGGGGGGCGGCCTTCGCGGGCGTACCGGCCCGCGCGGTGGCGGACCCGGCCGCGGGTGTGCCGGTGGGTGCGCCGGTCGGCCCGGCGGGTGCGCCGGTCGGCCCGGCGGGTGTGCCGGTGGCGGCGGCGGTGCGGCGCTTCGTGGTGGTGCGCCTGCGCGGTGCCGCGGCCCGGTGCTCCTCGGCCCCCGGGTGCCGGGCCGGTTCGGCCCGTTCCGGAGGGACGGCCCCGGCCCCTCGGGGCCCCGGCATCGCCGTGTCTGCCCGACTGTCAGAATCCATCCGTCCGGCGGATTCCGCGACCGCTGCGTCGAGTGTGTCGGCCACCGGTGTGGACTGGTCCCGCGTGTCGCCGTGCATGCCAAACTCCTGCCCGAGATCGGCGGCAGCTCCCGCGGGCCGCGCGGGCCAGGGGAGTACCGGGAGGACTGCTGGGTGGGGAGGACGTGCGACCGGAAGCCTGCCCGCGCCGTCGTCCCCGGCAACCTGCCCGTCTCCCGCCGAGGCTGTGGCGGGAGGTCCCGGAACCCGTGTGCGTCCCGGCGCACGCCTCTGCGGGGACACCCCGGGGGGTTCCCGACCCACCCGTGAACGAGCAGGCCGAGTCGGAGGACACGCGTCGGTGCGCGGCGAGCGCCGAATGGGCTAAGGAGGATGAGGATCGATCAACGCGAAAAGGATTCGGACGTGCTGCTTCGAGAAGGGCGCCACCCTTCGCCGTACTCCCCGCAGCATCAACGACCTTCGTTCATCGTCGCACCGGGGGCAGGGTTTTCGCAGCGGTACGACAGTAGTTTCGGGCGTCGTCCGGGGCGGATCCTCCGGTGGAAATGGATCTGTTCCGCAGCGTTCACGCATTGGTAGCGCGTTCCCTCGGAAAGTGCGCCTCGCGCGCCCCCTGTGCAGTCCAATGCGCCGAATGCGATCTCATCAATAGGCCGAACGGAGTCCCAATAGCCCACTTGACGCACCCTCATGACGATTGCCGGGGCTACGCTTCACGCCGTGAAGGCAATCCGCAGATTCACCGTCCGCACCGTCCTGCCCGAACAACTCCAGCCGTTGCACGAGCTGGCCCTCAACCTGCGCTGGTCCTGGCACCCCGAGACCAGGGACCTCTTCCGGTCCGTGGACCCGGAGGTCTGGGCCGCGTCCGGTGAGGACCCGGTGCGCCTGCTCGGGGAGGTCCCGGCCGCCCGGCTCGCCGCACTCGCCACCGACCGGCGCTTCCTGCGCAGGCTCGGCGACCTCACCGAGGACCTGCGCGACTACCTGACCGGCCCGCGCTGGTACCAGAGCTCCCCGCCCGGGGACGACCAGCAGGCGGTCCGCACCTCGCTGCCCGCCGCCATCGCCTACTTCTCGCCCGAGTACGGCATCGCCGCCGCGCTGCCCCAGTACTCCGGCGGTCTCGGCATCCTGGCCGGCGACCACCTCAAGGCCGCCAGCGACCTGGGTGTGCCGATCATCGGCGTGGGCCTGTTCTACCGGCACGGCTACTTCCGCCAGTCCCTCAACCGGGACGGCTGGCAGCAGGAGCGCTACCCCCTGCTCGACCCGGACGAACTCGCGGTCAGCCTGCTCCGGGAGAGTGACGGCGCCCCCTGCCGGATCGACCTCGCCCTGCCCGGCGGCCGCACCCTGGCCGCGCACGTCTGGAAGGCCCAGGTCGGGCGCGTCCCGCTGCTGCTGCTCGACTCCGACATCGAGGCCAACTCGCCGGCGGAACGCGACGTCACCGACCGCCTCTACGGCGGCGGCAGCGAGCACCGGCTGCTCCAGGAGATGCTGCTCGGCATCGGCGGCGTCCGCGCCGTCCGCGGCTACTGCCGGCTCACCGGCCACCCCGCGCCCGAGGTCTTCCACACCAACGAGGGCCACGCCGGCTTCCTCGGCGTCGAGCGGATCCGCGAACTGATCGCCGACGACGCGGCCGGCCCCGGGCTTGATTTCGCCGCCGCCCTGGAGGCCGTCCGGGCCGGCACCCTGTTCACCACCCACACCCCCGTCCCGGCCGGCATCGACCGCTTCGACCGCGAGCTGGTCGCCCGCCACTTCGGCGGCGACGCCGCCCTGCCCGGCGTCCAGGCCGAGCAGGTGCTCGCACTCGGCGCCGAGACCTGGCGCGGCGGGGACCCGAAACTGTTCAACATGGCGGCCATGGGCCTGCGGCTCGCCCAGCGCGCCAACGGCGTCTCCACCCTGCACGGCGAGGTCAGCCGGTCCATGTTCAACGGCCTCTGGCCCGGCTTCGACGTCACCGAGGTCCCGATCACCTCCGTCACCAACGGCGTCCACGCCGCCACCTGGATCGACCCGGCCGTCGTCCGGCTCGGCGCCGCCGAACTCGGCGCCGACCGCGCCGAGGCCGCCATGACCACCGGCGACGCCAAGCGCTGGACCGGCCTGGAGCGGATCGGCAACACCGAGGTCTGGGAGCTGCGCCGCAACCTGCGCGCCCAGCTGGTCGACGAGGCCCGCCAGCGGCTGCGCACCTCCTGGCGCCAGCGCGGCGCGGGCGAGGCCGAGCTCGGCTGGGTCTCCTCGGTGCTCGACCCGGACGTCCTCACCATCGGCTTCGCCCGCCGGGTGCCCTCCTACAAGCGGCTCACCCTGATGCTGCGCGACCAGGAGCGGCTGCGCGCCCTGCTGCTGCACCCCACCCGGCCGGTGCAGATCGTGGTCGCGGGCAAGGCCCACCCGGCCGACGACGGCGGCAAGCGGCTGATCCAGCAGATGGTCGCCTTCGCCGACGATCCGGTCGTCCGGCACCGGATCGTCTTCCTGCCCGACTACGACATGGCGATGGCCCAGCACCTCTACCCGGGGTGCGACGTCTGGCTGAACAACCCGCTGCGCCCGCTGGAGGCCTGCGGCACCTCCGGGATGAAGGCCGCGCTCAACGGCTGCCTCAACCTCTCCGTCCTGGACGGCTGGTGGGACGAGTGGTACGACGGCCAGAACGGCTGGGCGATCCCCACCGCCGACGGCACCGGAGGGGTGCTCGACCCGGAGAGCGTCGAGGCCGAGCGGCGGGACGACATCGAGGCCGCCGCGCTGTACGACCTGATCGAGAACCAGGTGGCCGCCCGGTTCTACGACCGCGGTGCGGACGGGCTGCCGCACCGCTGGATCGCCATGGTCCGGCACACCCTGGTCACCCTCGGCCCCAAGGTGCTGGCCGGGCGGATGGTCCGTGAGTACGTCGAGCGGCTGTACGCCCCGGCGGCGCTGGCCCAGCGGGAGCTGGCGGCGGCCCGTCCGGGTGAGGGCCCGTACGCCGGGGCGCGCGTGCTGGCCGGCTGGAAGGCCCGGATCCGCGAGGCCTGGCCGGCCGTCCGGGTCGAGCACGTCGAGGCGGAGAACCGGGACGAGGCGCAGGAACTGGGCAGTGCGCTGGCGCTGCGGGTGCAGGTCGCGCTGGGCACGCTGGAGCCGGACGACGTCGAGGTGCAGGTGGTGTCCGGGCGGGTGGACGAGTCGGACGGCATCTCGGACGCCTGCCTGCTCGCGCTCAAGCCGGTGGGCGGCCCGGACCTGGACGGCCGCACCCGGTACGAGGGCTCGCTGGAGCTCTGCCGGACCGGCCCGTTCGGTTACACCGTCCGGGTGCTGCCGGCCCATCCGGGCCTGGCCTCGCCGGCCGAGCTGGGCCTGGTCACGCTGCCGGCCGAGTCCGCGGGGATGGACGCGGGGCTGCTGCGCTGATGATGCCCTGACGGTGGGGTGGGGAGACCGACACGGTCTCCCCACCCTCCTAGACCAGGCTGTTCCGCCAGGCCTGGTGCAGTTCGGCGAAGCGGCCGGAGCCGTCGATCAGTTCCTGCGGGGTGCCGTCCTCCACGATCCGGCCCTCGTCCATCACCAGCACCCGGTCGGCGATCTCCACGGTGGAGAGCCGGTGGGCGATGATCACGGCCGTCCGCCCGGCCAGCACGGTGCGCATCGCCCGCTGGACGGCCTGCTCGCCCGGGACGTCCAGGGAACTGGTGGCCTCGTCCAGGATCAGCACGGCAGGGTCGGCCAGCAGAGCTCGGGCGAAGGCGACCAGCTGGCGCTGCCCGGCCGAGATCCGCCCGCCGCGCTTGCGCACATCGGTGTCGAAGCCGTCCGGCAGCGCGGCGATGAACTCGTGGGCGCCGATGTCCCGGGCGGCCTGCTCGACCTCCTCGCGGGTGGCGCCGGGGCGGCCGATCGCGATGTTCTCGGCGACGGTGCCGGAGAAGAGGAAGGACTCCTGGGTCAGCATCACCACGCCGCGCCGCAGCTCCGCGGTGGCGAGGTCACGCAGGTCCACGCCGTCCAGGGTGATCCGGCCGTCGGTCGGGTCGTAGAACCGGGCCAGCAGCTTGGCCAGCGTCGACTTGCCCGCACCGGTCGCGCCGACGAC
The DNA here is from genome assembly GCF_040685575.1 of Kitasatospora sp. NPDC088351. Lineage (NCBI taxonomy): Bacteria > Bacillati > Actinomycetota > Actinomycetes > Kitasatosporales > Streptomycetaceae > Kitasatospora > Kitasatospora sp. NPDC088351. Next base: position 231,163 of record NZ_JBFBIL010000003.1, read on the forward strand.
GGCCACCGTCTGCCCGGCGGGCAGCACCAGGTCGAACGGCGGCAGCACCTCCTTGCCGGTCCGGTAGGCGAACTGGGTCTTCTCAAAGCGCACTTCCCTGCCTCGCGTGCTCGCCTCCGGGCGCTCGGATCCGGCGCCGACGTTCCTCGCTCCGGCACTCCCTCCTCCGTCGGTCGCTTGTCGCTCGTCGCTTTCGGCGCCGGCGCGCCCTTCGGCTCGGCGCGGGGTGCCTCGCGCGCCCGTCAGGGCGGGCAGCTCGACGGGCTGGGCCGGCTCGGCGACGGTCGGCTCGTGGGCGAGCAGGCCGGAGATCTTCTCCAGGGCGGCGGCGGCCGACTGGTAGTTGTTCAGGAACATCGCCAGCTGGTCGATCGGTTCGTAGAGCCGGTGCAGGTAGAGGACGAAGCCGGTGAGCACGCCCAGCTCCACCGCGCCGTCGGTGACCAGGAAGGCGCCGAGCAGGACCACGCCGGCGGTCCAGACGTTGGCGACGGTGCGGGAGAGGCCGACGTAGCGGGCGATCTCCAGCAGGCCGTCCGCGGTGGCGGTGGCCGACTGCCGGTTCACCTCGGCGAAGGCGGCGTCGTTGGCCCGCTCGCGGCGGAACGCCTGCACCGGGCGGATGCCGTTCATGGTCTCGGTGAAGCGCACGATCACCGAGGCGGCCGAGGTGCGCGAGCGGCGGTAGACCCGGCGCGAGCGGACCCGGAACGAGCGGGCGATCAGACAGAGCGGCAGGAACGAGAGCAGCGAGACCAGGCCGAGCTGCCAGTCCATCACCAGCAGCAGCACCGAGATGTAGAAGACCGAGAGGGAGACCGTCAGCAGTTCCTGGAGGCCCTCGGAGAGCAGCTCGCGCAGGGCGTCCACGTCGCTGGTGGCGCGGGAGATGATCCGGCCCGAGGTGTAGCGCTCGTGGAAGTCGAGGCTGAGCCGCTGGGCGTGGCGGAAGATCCGGCCGCGCAGGTCCAGCAGGATGTCCTGGTTGACCCGGGCGCTGATCCTGATGAACGCCCACTGCAGCACGGTGCTCAGCACGGCGCAGGAGAGATAGGCGGTGACCACCGCGACCAGCGGGCCGGCGTCGTGCTCGCGCAGGGCCGGGACGCCCCGGTCCATCGCGATGGCGACCAGCAGCGGGCCGGACTGCAGAGCGGCCTGCTGGACCAGGATCACCACCATCGCGATGGTGACCCGGGCCCGGTGCGGGCCGAGCAGTGAGCGCAGCAGCGCCCGGGGCGCGCCCGGCGGGACGGGGATGTCCTCCTCGTCGACCGGGGGCGGCAGCTCGTCCTCGGCCGGCCGGCTCTTCTGGGCCCGTTCGGTGGGCTCGATCGTGGTGGTCATCGGGCGGGACTCCCCTTCGGTACGAGGGCGGCCTCGCCCGACATCAGTTCGCGGTAGCGCGCCGAGGAGCGCAGCAGCTCGTGGTGGGTGCCGACGGCCTCGATCCGGCCGTCCGCGAGGACGGCGACCCGGTCGGCGAGCAGGACGGTGCTCGGCCGGTGGGCCACCACCAGGGCGGTGGTGGAGCCGAGCACCTGGCGCAGTGCCCGTTCGACCAGTGCCTCGGTGTGCACGTCCAGCGCGGAGAGCGGGTCGTCCAGCACCAGGAAGGCCGGGTCGCCGACCACCGCGCGGGCGAGCGCGAGCCGCTGGCGCTGGCCGCCGGAGAGGCTGAGGCCCTGTTCGCCGACCTCCGTCGCCACTCCGTCGGGCAGTTTGTCGACGAAGCCGGCCTGGGCGGTGGCCAGTGCGGCGGCCAGCCGGCCGTCGTCGGCGCCGGGCGCGCCCATCAGGACGTTCTCCCGGACGGTGGCGGAGAACAGGGTGGGCTCCTCGAAGGCCACCGAGACCAGTTCGCGCAGCCGCTCCCGGGACAGTTCGCGGATGTCGCGGCCGTCCAGGGTGATGGTGCCGGCGGTGGCCTCGTACAGACGGGGGAGCAGCGCGGTGAGCGTGGTCTTGCCGCTGCCGGTGGCGCCGACCAGGGCCATCGTCTCGCCGCTGCGGATGTGCAGGTCGATGCCCTGGAGCAGGTCGGGGGTGTCGGGCGGGGCGTCCGGGTAGCGGAAGCGGACGCCGCTGAGCCGGATGCCGTCGCCGGTGGTGCCCGGCTCCCGGCCGGGGGCGTCGGCCTGCTCGGGCCGGTCGGGCCGGTCGGCCGGTTCGGGCTCGTCCAGCACCTCGAAGAAGCGGTCGGTGGCGGTGGCGGCCTCGTTGGCGCTGGCGAGCAGCCAGCCGAGCGACTCGACCGGCCAGCGCTGCGCGAGCGCGGTGGAGAGGAAGGCGACCAGGGCGCCGGCGCTCAGCTCGTCGTGGGCGACCAGGTAGGCGCCGGCGGCGAGCGCGCAGCCGAGGGCCAGCTCGGGCAGGCCGACGACGACCGCCCAGAGGGTGGCCAGCAGACCGGCCTTCTTCAGCTCGGTGCGGCGCAGGTCGTGGGCCTGCGCGTGGAAGCGCTCGGTCATCGAGCGGTGGCGGCCGAAGGCCTTGAGGATGCGGATGCCGAGGATGGACTCCTCGACGACGGTGGCGAGGTCGCCGCTCTGGTCCTGGGCGAGGCGGGCGGCGCCGGAGTAGCCGGCTTCGAAGCGCCGGGTCAGCACGATCAGCGGCAGCGCGGGCAGCAGCACGATCAGCGCGAGCCGCCAGTCCTGGGCGAACATCAGCGCGGTGCCGGCCAGGAACATCACCGAGTTGACGATGAGGAAGACCAGCGGAAAGGTCAGGAACAGCCGCATGGTGTACATGTCGGAGGTGGCCCGGGAGAGCAACTGACCGGAGCCCCAACGGTCGTGGAAGGAGATCGGCAGCCGCTGGAGCCTGGCGAAGAGGTCGCCGCGCATCGCCGTCTCCAGCTCGGCCAGCGGGCGGGCCAGGAGCACCCGGCGGGTGTAGAACAGCGCGGCCTCGGCCAGGCCGAGCGCGAGCAGCAGGCCGACCAGCGGCCAGAGCGCGTCGAGGTCGTGGTCGGCGATCGGGCCGTCCACGATCCGGCCGAGCACCAGCGGGACGCCAAGCAAGCTGAACATGGCGAGCAGGGCGGCGGTGATCGAGGCGGCCAGCCGCCAGCGGACCGCCCGGGCGTAGGGCCAGAGGCGTAGCAGGGAGCGGGTCGTCGACCGGTGAGCGGGCGCGGCGGGCGCGGCGGTCTCGGTGGTCGGTGTGGTCGGTGTGGTCGGTGCGATCTGCTGGGGCTGGAGGCCAGGTGGGCCCTCCTGCCGCTGGCCCGGCGGTGGTGGTGCTTCGGGCAGCAGGGTGTTTAGGTTCTCGGCCATCGCGGTGAGGGTAAGCAGATATCCGGTCATTTCTCATCCGGGTTTCGGACCTATCGACGAGAACCGGCCACCTGTGCGGACCCGTACGGATCCGGGTGCGTGCCTGCCCGGCTCCGCCCGGTTCCGCCCGGCCCGGACGGGCCCGGACCGGCCCCGACCGGCCCCGACCGGCCCCGCGCGGTCTCGGCGGACGGAATCACCCGGACGGGCGGGGCGCGTGCTGCCTTGAGGGGCGCGTGTGGCGAATGGTGCATATCGCCATGCTTCGTGCGCCTCTCGTGTGCACTCCGCAGCCACCCGATGACAACTTCTGACGGAAAGTCACTATGCCGACGAAGGAAGGACGATGACGGTCACGACCGAGCGGGCTCCAGGAGCGGCGGGCCCCCGGGCCCGGACCCAGCAGAGCCTCAGTGTCGAGGCGGCGAAGAATCTCGCCACCACGACCAGGTCCGTACCGCAGATGCAGGAGATCGGCTCGCGCCGGCCGCTACGTCTGCGTCACCGGCTGTTCCGACGACGTGATGGGTCTGCGGCCCAGGGCGGTCAGCCGGATCGACGGGCACTACCTGCAAGGAGGGGAGTTTCCACTACCTGATGATCGTCGCCGACAAGGTCTGATCAGTCGCCGGCCGCGGGCGTGCGCAGCAGCTGGAGCGAGTGCCCGCCCAGCAGCACGGTGTCCTGCGGGCGGCACGTGGGTGCGGGCGCGTCCGCGGTGGTGTCGAGCACCGTCTCGTACGCCGTCTGCGGCGCGGTCCAGGGCTCGCCGGGCAGGGTGAAGGGCAGCGGCTCCGGGCCGGCGTTGAGCAGCAGCAGGAAGCTGTCGTCCTGCAACGGGCGGCCGGACGGGTCGCGTTCGGCCGTCGCGGCGCCGGAGAGCAGCATGCCGAGGCAGGCCGTCGGGGCGAACCAGTCGGCCTCCGTCATCTCCTTGCCCAGCGGGGTGAACCAGGCCAGGTCGGGCCGGCCGCCGGGGGCGGGGGCCCGGCCGGAGAAGAACGCCCGCCGGCGCAGCACCGGGTGGGCGCGGCGCAGCCGGACGAGCCGGGCGGTGAGCTCGCGCAGCTCGCGCGGGGCCGGGTCGTCCAGCAGCGACCAGTCCAGCCAGCTCACCTCGTTGTCCTGGCAGTAGGCGTTGTTGTTGCCGCCCTGGGTGCGGCCGAACTCGTCCCCGGCGGTGATCATCGGGACACCGGTGGAGAGCAGCAGGGTGGCCATCAGATTGCGCAGCTGGCGCTGCCGCAGGGCGGTGACGGCGGGGTCGGTGCTCTCGCCCTCGGCGCCGTGGTTCCAGGAGCGGTTGTCGTCGGTGCCGTCCCGGTTGGCCTCGCCGTTGGCCTCGTTGTGCTTGCGGTCGTAGGAGACCAGGTCGCGCAGGGTGAAGCCGTCGTGGGCGGTGATGTAGTTGACCGAGGCGTACGGGCGCCGCCCGCCGCGCTGGTAGAGGTCGGAGGAGCCGGAGAGCCGGTAGCCGAGTTCGCGGACGTCCGGCCGGGCGCCGCGCCAGAAGTCCCGGACGGTGTCGCGGTACTTGTCGTTCCACTCGGCCCAGAGCGGCGGGAAGTTGCCGACCTGGTAGCCGCCCGCTCCGACGTCCCAGGGTTCGGCGATCAGCTTGACCCGGCTGAGGACCGGGTCCTGGGAGACGGCGGCGAGGAAGGGGTGGTCCATGTCCACGCCGTCGGCGCCCCGGGCGAGTGCGGCGGCGAGGTCGAAGCGGAAGCCGTCCACGCCCATCTCGGTGACCCAGTAGCGCAGCGAGTCGGTGATCAGCCGGACCACCTGGGGCCGCCGGGTGTCCAGGGTGTTGCCGCAGCCGGTGTAGTCGGCGTAGCCGCGGGCGCGGTGCGGCGGGAGGCGGTAGTAGCCGGAGTTGTCGATCCCGCGCAGCGAGAGGGTGGGGCCGAGTTCGGCGCCCTCGGCGGTGTGGTTGTAGACCACGTCGAGGATCACCTCGATCCCGGCGGCGTGCAGCGCGCGCACCATCCGCTTGAACTCGCCGACCTGGCCGCCGCGCCCGCCGGCGGCGGAGTAGCCGGCGTGCGGGGCGAAGTAGCCGATGGTGTTGTAGCCCCAGTAGTTGACCAGTCCGCGCGCCTGGAGGTGGTCCTCGGAGGCGTGCTGGTGGACGGGCAGCAGCTCGACGGCGGTGACGCCGAGGCCGGTCAGGTGCTCGATCGCGGCCGGGTGGGCGAGGCCCGCGTAGGTGCCGCGCAGCTCGGGCGGCACCCCGGGGTGCCGCATGGTGAAGCCGCGGACGTGCAGTTCGTAGAGCACGGTCTCGGCCCACGGGGTCTTGGGCCGGTGGTCGTCGTACCAGTCGTCGTCGTCGTGGACGACCACGGACCTGGGCACGTACCGGGCCGAGTCGCGGTTGTCCCGGACGGTGTCCGCCACGTCGGCCTCGGGCCAGTTGCGGACGGCGCCGCAGACGGAGTCGTGGGAGGTGTAACAGCCGTCGATGGCCCGGGCGTACGGGTCGAGCAGCAGTTTCGCCGGGTTCCACCGGGCGCCGGTCCACGGGTCCCACCGGCCGTGGACGCGGAAGCCGTAGCGGGTGCCGGGCCGGACGCCGGGCAGGAAGCCGTGCCAGGTCTGGAAGTTCTGCTCGGTGAGCGGGTGCCTGCTCTCCTGGCCGTCCTCGTCGAAGAGGCAGAGCTCGACGGCCTCGGCGCCGGCCGCCCAGAGCGCGAAGTTGGTGCCCCGCCGGCCGTGGGCGTCGGTGCGGAAGCGGGCGCCGAGCGGTTGCCAGCTGCCCGGCCACGGTGGCTCGGCGGCGGGCCCGCCGTGCGGCCGTGCTGCGGCTTCCAGCTCCTGCCCTGACGCCATGGCCGTACCCTCCCTGAGCGGGGTGTCCCGGACCCCGTTCACTTCCTTGTTCCCTGATCCTGCTGATCGGAAGCCGCTGAACGGTGGCCTACCGGCGGATGGCCGTTCGGCGTCGGCCACGGGTGTGGGGTTTTCGCGGCCTCCGCGTGTCCTGTCGGGATTGTCCTCGTTGTGCGGGGTATCGGACGGACGTGGCGGGAGGCCCTGGAATGCGGCCGGGAGTACGGGTTTGGGCACGGCGTGCGGCGGCGCTGGGCTGCTGCCTGGCGGTGCTGACCGGGTGCACCGGCGGGGGCGGCCCGGCCGGGGGACCGGGCGGCGGTGACGCGGTGGCCGCGGGCCATGCGCCGCCGGCGGCCGTCTCCAGGGCGGTGGTCACCGTGCTGCCCGCCGACGGCGCCCAGGACGTTCCGCCGGAGGGCCCGGTCCGGGTGACGGCGGAGCAGGGGCGGCTGGTCTCGGTCCGGCTGGCCGACGCCAAGGGCACGGAGCTGCCCGGGACGGTCTCCGGGGACGGTGCCTCCTGGCTGCCGGACGGGCCGCTGCCGCTGGCCACCGCCTTCACCCTGGACGCGGTGGCCGAGGACGGGCGGGGCCGGCAGGCGGCCCGGCACGCGGCGTTCTCGACGGTGGCGCGGGCGCACACCTTCGTGGCCTTCTTCACCCCGGAGGACGGCAGCACGGTCGGCGTCGGCATGCCGGTCTCGCTGAGCTTCAGCCGGCCGATCACCGACCGCGCGGCGGTGGAGCGGGCGGTGGCCGTGACGGCGGAGCCTGCGGTGCCGGTGGCCGCGCACTGGTTCGGCAACCGGCGGCTGGACTTCCGTCCGCAGCGGTACTGGGAGGCCGGGACGAAGGTCTCGGTGGCGCTGCGGCTGAAGGACGTCCAGGGCGCGCCGGGCGAGTTCGGCACCCAGTCCAAGGACATCGTGTTCACCGTCGGCCGGGCACAGGTGAGCACGGTGGACCTGGACGCGCACACCCTCACCGTCCGCGCGGGCCAGGGCGGCACGGTGGTGCGGACGCTGAAGGTGTCCGGCGGCAGCCCGGACCACTCCACCTACCGGGGCGCGCTGGTGGTGTCGGAGAAGTACAAGGTGACCAGGATGAACTCGCAGAGCGTCGGGATGGGCGACGAGTACGACATCAAGGACGTGCCGCACGCGATGCGGCTGACCGCCTCCGGCACCTTCGTGCACGGCAACTACTGGGCCGATCCGAGGGTGTTCGGCACCGCCAACACCAGCCACGGCTGCATCGGCCTGGCCGACGCCAAGGGCGGGGGGAGCAGGGAGACCCCGGCGGGCTGGCTGTTCGAGCACACCATTCCCGGGGACGTGATCGAGGTGAAGGCCTCCGTCGGGGAGGTCGTCCCGCCGCAGAACGGCCTCAACGGCTGGAATCTGCCCTGGGACCAGTGGCTCGCCGGGAGCGCCCTGGCACCGGGGTGATCTTCACTCAGAGGCAACCCGGTGATTCACCGGCCTCCGCCCGGGATTCACTCATATGGCCCGGCTATCCTGCTTGCCGCGCCGAAGACCGGCGCGAAAGATCGCCGGTCAGGTGCAACCCGTCCGGGTAGTCGCGCGTCCATCAGGAGTGGACACCGGGAGGGGAGAGACCGTGAAGCCGGTTAGGGCGGCCGATGCCGCGATAGGGATCACCAGCCGTCGAATGCGCCGTGGTGCGGTGGCGCTGATGATGGGTGGGGTGTTGTTGCTCACCGCGGCCTGTTCGGACGACAAGGGCAGCGACAAGGGGAGCAGCAACGACACCGCGACGGCGGGTGGGACGGCGGCGCCGGGGCAGACCTCGGCCGAGCCGAAGACCTCCGCCGCGGTGCTGACGGTCGAGCCCAAGGACGGTGCCCAGGACGTGGCGCCGACCAACGCTCTTCAGGTGGCGGTGGCGAACGGCAAGCTCACCGCGGTCGAGGTGACCGACAAGGAGGGCAAGCCGGTCGAGGGGGCGATCACCGCGGACGGCACCGGCTGGAAGCCCAGCGCCGCGCTCGCCGTCGGCATGGCGTACAAGGTGAACGCGCAGGCGAAGGACGCCGACGGCCTGGTGGCCGCGTCGACCACCTCGTTCACCACGCTGACGCCGGACAAGAAGATCTCCACCAACGACAACATCACCGACAACGCCACCTACGGCGTCGGGATGATCGTCTCGGTGGTCTTCAACAAGGACGTCAAGAACAAGGAGGCCGTCGCCAAGGGCATCACCTTCGCGACCAGCGACGGCACCGAGGTGAAGGGCCACTGGTTCGGCGCCCGCCGGGTGGACTTCCGTCCGGCCGAGTACTGGAAGCCGGGTACCAAGGTCACCATCAAGTACCGGCTGAAGAACGTCGAGGTCTCGCCGGGCGTCTACGGTGACGTGGACAAGGACGAGCCGTTCACCATCGGCCGCTCGCAGGTCTCCACCGCGGACTCCGCCACCCACCAGATGACGGTGGTCCGGGACGGCGTGAGCAGCACGGTGCCGGTGACCCTCGGGGACGAGAAGAACCCGTCGTGGAACGGCACGATGGTCGTCATGTCCAAGGAGAAGGTCACGCGGATGAACTCGGAGACCGTCGGCCTCGGCGGCGAGTACGACATCAAGGACGTGCCGCACGCGATGCGGCTGACCACCTCCGGCACCTTCGTCCACGGCAACTACTGGGCGAACCCGTTCGGCAAGACCAACGCCAGCCACGGCTGCGTCTCGATGCAGGACACCAAGGGCGGTGGTGACAACACGGTGGCGGGCAAGTTCTTCAACGACTCGATGATCGGCGACGTGGTCACCATCAAGAACTCCAAGGAGAAGACGGTCGCGCCCGACAACGGGCTCAGCGGCTGGAACCTCACCTGGGCCAACTGGTAGGCCCTGCCCCGGCGGTGGCTCCGGTAAAGCCACGGCCTGGAACGACGACCGGCCCGGTCCCCGCTACGGGGACCGGGCCGGCCGCCGTTTCCGGGCGGATCGCCGCCCGGACGACGAAACCTTTCCCGGGTGCCGGGGCATCTATCAGTCGGGGTCCGCGTGGTTCGGAGGCCAGCGCGGTTCAAGGATCCGCGGGTTCGCGGGTTCACGGGAGGAGTCGACAGTGAGATCGATACGCACGGTGGTGGCCGCCGGGGTGCTCGGCGGGGTGATGGTGCTGACCAGCGCCTGTGGCGGCGGGGGCAGCGGCAGCAGTGGGGACGGCGGCGCGGCCAGGGCCGAGCTGGGGGCCGGCGCGGCCGCGGGGGCCGCGCCGACCGCCTCGGCCGCCGCCCCGGCGGGTGCGGGCGCGACGCCGAAGGTGTCGCGGGCGGTGCTGGACATCCAGCCGAGGAACGGCGCGGTGGACGTGGCGCCGAACGGCGCGCTGAAGGTCTCGGTGGCGGGCGGCAGGCTCACCACCGTCAAGGTGAGCGACCGGGTCGGCCAGGAGATACCCGGCTCCATCGCGGCCGACGGCGGCAGCTGGACCCCGGCCGCGGGCCTCACGGTCGGCACCGGCTACCAGGTGAGCGCGATGGCGGCGGACGCCGACGGCGTGGTCGCCACGGCGGACAGCGCCTTCACCACGCTGACGCCGGAGCGGGAGGCCAAGGCGCGCGACAACGTCGACAACGACGCCACCTACGGCGTCGGGATGATCGTCTCGGTGGCCTTCGACAAGGACGTCAAGAACAAGGAGGCCGTCGCCGAGGGCATCACCTTCGCGACCAGCGACGGCACCGTGGCGAAGGGCCACTGGTTCGGCGACCGCCGGCTGGACTTCCGCCCCGAGGCGTACTGGAAGCCGGGGACCAGGGTCACCGTCCACTACCGGCTGAAGAGCGTGGAGATCGCCCCGGGCGTGTACGGCGGTGTGGACCGGGACGAGCCCTTCACGATCGGGCGATCCCAGGTTTCGACGGTTGACGCCAGAACCCACCGGATGACGGTGGTGCACGACGGCCGGAGTTCCGTCGTGGACATCACCTCCGGTTCGACCGAGCACCCCACCTGGAACGGCACCATGGTCGTCATGTCCAAGGAGGGCGTGGTGCGGATGCAGTCCAGCACCCTGCCCGGGATGACCGGTGCGCCGTACGACCTGATGGTGCCGCACTCGATGCGGCTGACCGATTCGGGTACGTACGTCCACGGCAACTACTGGAGCGACGCCTTCGGCGAGGACAACGTCAGCCACGGCTGCGTGGGCCTCAAGGACGTCAAGGGCGGCGGGAGTTCGACCTCGGCGGGCGAGTTCTACGACGGCTCGCTCGTCGGCGACATCGTGACCGTGCAGAATTCCTCGCGCGGCCAGGTGGCTCCGGACAACGGTCTGAGCGGTTGGAACCTGCCCTGGAGTGCCTGGTAGGAGCGGGTTCGCGGCAACCTGGGCTTGACGCGGGCCCGGCCCGGGTTGCATCCGGCATATGCCGACGCGGCGGTGATCGTTTGCTCATTGTCCGTACGCGGCCGCTTGCGTTCCGCAATGATGGACCGCATGGCGGGTTGGGGCGAAACAGATCAGTCATCACTTCAGGTGTCCAGCTTGGTCACCGAGGCATCGTGGATGTGCTTCCAGGAGGCGCTGGCGGCCCTGGAGAGGCTCAGCTCCAAGGAGCTGGAGCATATGTACTTCGACCGGCTGAGCGACGAGTCGGGGCCGGGCGAGGTGCGGCTCCCGTCCAGGCCCGAGTCCGGTCCGCTGGCCCGTCGGCTGGTGCTCTCGGTGCTGCAGACCTGGGAGCTCCACCAGCAGCTGGAGGTCGGCGAGCTGCTGACCAGCGAGCTGGTGGCCAACGCGGTGCGGCACGCGGCGGGCCGGACGATCGGCCTCCAGCTGGCGCGGAAGCCGGGCTGGCTGCGGGTGGAGGTACGGGACTCCTCGCGAGCGCTGCCCTGCATGATCCTGGCCGACACGAGCCCGGTCAACGAGCGCGGGCGCGGCCTCAGAATCGTCGACGACCTGGCCGACCGCTGGGGCGCCGACCTGATGCCGCGTGGCAAGAGCGTCTGGTTCGAACTGAAGGTCCGCGAGCGTCACTGATCCGCCCGGGAAAACATGTGGGGCCCCCGAGGTCACCGTGGTTCGGTGCGTGGGGGCCCCTGCAAGTCATCGCGCCGGCCAAGGGGGTGCGTGCCGCGCGATGGGCGACGGCTGCGCCAGGTCGGGCCAGCCGTAGTTCGCGCCCAGGGCGGGGTCACTGTCGTCCGCCGTTGGACTGCTCCGACTATCGCATGGATCTCAGCATGCGGGCAAACCAGATGGCTTCGATTGAAAGGCTTGTAACCTAGTTCACCTTTGGAATTTGCATGAGTTAACGCCACCGCCTGTGATTATTCACAGTGTCGAGGCAATGGCCTACTGGATCGTGCGCCACGGGTTCCGCAGCGAGAGCATCGGCGTGTCCACGCCCAGCTTGGCCGCGGTGCTGTGCAGTGACTCCCGCAGGTACGGGTAGAGCACCGTCACGCCGACCTTGTCGACGAACTGCTGCTGGAGGTCGGCCGGCAGCTCGAACGGCTCGCTGACGGAGAACGCGGCCACCGCGTCCACGGCGAAGTCCGCCTGGGCGCTGCCCAGCTCCAGACGGCAGCGCACCTCCAGGGTGGTGCCGTCGTCGCCCTGCCGCAGCCACACCAGGAACGTGGTGCGGTTGTCGGCCTCGTCGCGCGGCTCCTGCTGATCGAACAGGCGGCGGCCCGACACCTCCAGGAAGGTGACTTCCTCCAGCTCGGTGGCGTCCGCGATCTCGTCGAACGTCCGGAAGCGCCGCACCTGCCGCCGGGTGGACAGGCCCGCCATCAGACCGTCACCGGCCGCTGGCTGTCGTCGCCCCAGGCCGCCGGCCTGGCCCGGTGACCGCGCCCGCGGACGGCCACCTGGACGTGCACCTCGACCGGCGCGGGCTTCCAGGCGGGCGTGAGGTCCGCACCGGTGTGGTCGACCATGCTGTGCAGCCGGGCGCCGACGGCCCGGGCGTAGCGCTGCAGGGTCGAGTAGCGGGCGTCGCCGCCGACGCGTTCGAACTCCGAGACCGTGGACTGGGACGTCCCCATGCGCTGCGCCACCTCGCGCTGGGTGAGGCCGCGCTTGGTCCGGGCCACGACCAGCGTCTCCACCAGCTCGGCGTAGGCCTGTGCGTCCTCCAGGCCGGCTGCGGTGCGGGGATCGTCCGGATCGATGCCGAGAAGATCATGCAATGTGGGTGCCATGGTCGCCCTCCCCTCCGAGTGCTTCAACATTATCGCCCAAAGCCGATACCGAGAACGGGACGCTCACTCCTTCGGGCGACGGTTGCGCCACTCCTTGAGCCGCCGCTCGGCGGTGTCCAGCTCGTTCGGCGGGGCCTTCCGGGAGGTCTTCTGGAAGAACGACAGCGCGAGCAGGACCAGCCCGTCCGTCTCCTCCGCGTAGAGGAGGCGGAAGATGCGGCGGTTGCCGGTGAGCCGCACCTCCAGCAGGTCGTGCCCGACGTTCTTCACATCGCCCGGCAGGGTCTGCCGGGCCTTGACCCGGTCCATCAGGACGGCGAGCTTGGTGAGTTCGTACCGGGCGAGCCCGGCCTTCTCAAGCTCCTTGTTCACCGGCGCGGAGCCGTCCGCGCCCTCGTAGAAGGCCCACCCTCGCTCCTCCACCGCCCACCCCGCCCATGCCCCCCGACTGATGCGATCGTCAGGTAAGTCTAGGGGTGTGCCCGGTGCACACGGCGACGCCGGCATTGCCGTATCTGCTCGGCGGTCAAGGAGATCCCGGTCCCTGTCGCACCTGTCCGTTAGGTTCTCGGCCATGAGCGACGGAATCGAATGGATGGATGCCGAACTGGGCAGTGAGGGCTTCTCCCTCACGATGGTGAGGGGCGTCAGCCATGAGGAACTGGCCGTCCTCCTGGGCGCGCGGCCGGGCTCCGTCATGGACGCGGACACCGCCCAGGAGATGCTGGAACTCTCGCCCGCGCCGTGGCGGGGGCCGGACTACGCGATGGTGGGTGATACCGGTAACGGCTGGGCGTTCGCGATCGAGTCACCCGAGACCAGCGGCCGCGCCGACCGATACGCGTCGGGCAGGGACCTCTGGTCGAAGCACACCGTCGTGAAGGTCGTGGACAGCACCATGGACCCGCCGATCATCAACGTCGGCGTGGACGGGGAATCCCCTTGGATGTTCTGGGAGTACACGACGAAGGAGATGGATCATCCGCTCACCCGCCGCCTGGTCGCCGGGGGCGGATTCGTCGAGGCCCCCGACCGTGTCCACAGGGGCGACGCGTCCGGCGTGGGGATGTCCGACGTGTACCGGATCGTGGGCGAGTACCTCGGCCTGACCCTGCCACGGCAGGCGATCGTCAGCCGGCGCCTGCCACACGTCTTCACCGAGCCCAGGGTGCTGGTGCACCCGCAGGTCCGGTGTCCGGCCTGCGGGGACAGGGGGATGCTGGCGCACGGTGGCGGGTCCTGGGGGCCGGGCGAGTACCGGTTGGTCTGTGATTACTACAAGGTCCGCAACGTACCCGGCTACCCGCCGCAGGGATGCCCCGGAGAGATCGGTGCGCCCGTGCCGGCCGAGGCGGTGCTGGAGGAACCGAACCCGAAGTACGACAACGTCCTCATGCCGCCCACGGCATGAGCGCCACCGCACCTGGCAGCTGATCGAAAGGGCGCTTCTGGGGGAAGGCGCCGGGGCTGCGGTCACCGTGCTTGTGGTGCGGGTGTGTTGGGGGTGGCCTGGCGGGTTCGGGGTGAGGAGTCCCGGCCGGTCTGATGGGCGGCTCTGCGTGCGAGGACGGCGTTGCGCACGTGGGTGGCGTGGGTGTGGACGGCGGCGGGGGAGAGTCGGGCCGGGGGTGGCGGCGAGGTGGCCGCGCCGGTGCGGCAGGCCCGGCAGAGGCCGCCGAGGAGGGCCTGCGGGCGGCTCGGCGTGCGGCAGTCGGTGCAATCGATGATCCAGGTGGACGGGGGCGGCGCGGGTGCCCAGGGGCGTTCGGGCGGCATCTTGTCGAGCAGGCGGCGGCGGGTGAGCGCGGCCGGGCTGTGCACGGAGGGCGGCAGGCCCGCGGTGAGGGTGGCCGCGAAGAGGTCGGGCGTCGTCCCGCGCGCCAGCCACTGGGCGGCGAGCGGTTCGAGGTCCGCGCACTCGGTGGCGGACAGCGCGAGCCGGGCGTCCGCCAGGCCGAGGGCGGCCAGGGCGTCGTAGGCGGGCGAGCGCGGGGGTCGGTGCGGGGGTCGCTGCGGGGGGAGACGTGGTGCGCGCGGGCCGGGGCGCTCGTCCGGGTGAACCTCGGCGGGGTCGCCGGTGGCCAGGAAGTGCGCCCACCAGGCGTCGTCCCGGGCCGTGCGGGAGAAGTAGGTGCGGAACACCCACTGGGTGCGGTCGGCGCCGACCCGTTCGCGGATGCGGCGCAGATGCCCGGCGGTGGAGAGGTTGTTGAGGGCGGTGCGGACGGCCTGCTGCCCGTAGTGGGGCTGATCGCGGGCGAGGGTCTTGGTGTCCATCGCGGCGCCCTCGGGGAGGCGGTCGATCAGGCTTGCCAGGTACGCCTCGCGGCCGGGCAGGTGTGCGAAGTCGTCGGCGCGGCGCGGGCGTTGGCCCGGCGCGGACTTCTTTCCGTAGCCCGACGCGGCCATGCTGGGCGCGTCGGAGGGGGTGGCGGCGGTAAGGTCGTGGGTAGCCACTAGATCGAGCTCGATTCGATCGTGCTGGTCAAACCCCCGTCTGGTGTCGCAAGCACCGGCGGGGGTTGATTCGTTTGTGCGCACGCTACACGGCGCATGCGCATGGTGGCGACCTGGTGACCATTAGTCATATCCGCTGGCTGTGGCGCTACTTGGGCGGGTGGGAGGGAGATGGTTACCCACCCATTCCACTGAAAGGTCGCTCGACCGCCGACACCTGAGCTTCGGCCGACCGTCAAGCTGGACCGGACGCGCTGCACGTGGAGATTCCCGGGTCGGCCTGGCCTTCGCGGCCGGGCCGGGACCGTCGGCGGACACGGGCAACACCGGGCTGATGAGCGAGCTCACCGGCCGCCGGTGTACGAGAACGACCCCGCGATGTCGAAGCCGGCCAGCGCGGCGGCGTCGGCGGTCGCGGAGTTGGGCCCCGGTGTCCAGCACCGCGCGGAGCCGCGAGGAGGCCACGTCCTCCACGTAGGAATCGCCGGCGGTGAGCTGCTTGATGCGGTGTGGGTTCACGTCGTGGCCGACGACGCGATGGCCCACCTCGGCGGCGCGCACGGCGAGCGGCAGTCCCACGTAGCCTTGGCCGGCGACAACAACATCCATGACGACTCCGATCCGGGTAAGGAGCACCGCTGTGGCCCTGGTTTCCGTGGTGATGCCTGTGCACAATTCGGTGGCCACGCTCGGGCCCGCAGTTCGGTCGGTGCTGGCGCAGACCCACACCGATCTCGAACTGCTGATCACGGACGACGCGTCCTCGGACGGTTCGATGGATCTGCTGAGAGAGCTGGCTCGGCAGGACGAGCGGGTCCTGCCGGAGTCAGCGGCCCGGCAGGGGGGCGCGGCCCGGGCCCGCAACCTGGCCATCGCGCGGGCCCGGGGTGACTACATCGCCTTCCTCGACAGCGATGACATGTGGCTCCCGACGAAACTGGAGAAGCAGCTCGCCTTCGCCGCGACGGCCGGGACGCCCCTCACGTTCACCTCCTACTACAAGATGGACGCCCTGCACTCGGGCGAGGCCGCCGACTTCGTCCCGAACGGGCGTGTGGTGTGGGCGCCGGAGCGCGTGGACTACAGCGCGATGCTGGTCCAGGACCACATCGGCGCCCTGACCGCCATGTACGACCGCAGGGTGGTCGGGACGAGGCTGATGCCGGACATGCCGAAGAGGCAGGACTACGCGCTCTGGTTGTCGATCATGCGGGATGGGACTCCCTCGCGGGCGCTGCGGGAACCCCTGGCGGTGTACCGGGCGCAGCGGGCCGGGTCGCTCTCGTCGAACAAGCTGTCGCTCGTCCCGTACAACTGGAACCTCTACCGCCGGCACGAACAGCTCTCGGTGTTCCGGTCGACGCGGGCTCTGGCCGGAGCGGCATGGCACTCAGTGCGGAAGTCGCACATCTAGCACCCGTTCACGAGCCCGGGGAGCCCGGTGCGCGACCGTTTCCGGGTGGCGCCCGACCGGGCCCCGCCCCGTGGCCGTGCCGCGTGCTCGGCGGCTGGACCCGCAGGGCGGGACTCGGCGGCCCGCATAGTCATGCTCGGTCGTCGCGCCCGGCCCTGTCCGACCCCGGGGGTAGACCCCCTTATGTCCGTTTCGCCCCCCGCTAGCGTATAGCCACTCGGAGGCTGTACGGGTTCCAAGGCCGTCAGACGGGCAGCAGACCGGGGCTGACCTGCTGGTTGGCGGCGGTCTGCGACCTCACAACACGGGGTAACCATGCACTCCGACGGCGCGTCTTTGAGACGGCCGAAGGTCGGGTGACGCCGATCAGCGCGCAAGCAACAGAACCCCCGACCTCTCCGGTCGGGGGTTCTTCGCGTGTTGAGGAACGGCTCAAACGTCGCCGAACTCGCCGTCCACGGCAGCGTGGATGAACGCCGCCCAGGCGTCGGGGGTGAATCGCAGCCGGGGGCCGTCAGGGTCCTTGGAGTCACGCACCGTGCCGGGACGGTTGTCATCCACTTCGATGCAGTCCCCGCCCTGACCGTTGCTATAGCTGCTCTTCCGCCACCGGGCAGGCTGTTCCTCGGAGTGCATCGGTGAATCCTTCCCATGCCGATCTGATCACGGTCTCAGAGTCCTGTGGAGATAGGGACTGAGCCCTCAGCAGATCGTAGAGCCCTTGCCGATGCGCCACGTCTTGCGTGTCATCGAACAAGCGGCCCGATCGGCTGCCCTCCTCATAGGCGATCACTGCGTGGTCGGCCGTGGTCAACAAGATCAGGGAGGAACCGCCCAGTTCCGAGTGCGCACCAGAGCCAAGGGGAAGCACCTGGATCGTGACATGCCGGAGCTGGCACGCGGCGAGGATCAGGGACAGCTGCTCGGCCATGACAGCAGCCCCGCCAACCGGCCGACGAAGTGCCCACTCATCCAAGATGAACCAGTACCGGCACGCGGGCGGTTCTTGGTAGACGCGGGTCTGACGTGCCATTCGGGTCGTCAGCCAGTCCTCGATCTCGCCCGGGGTGGCGAACGGCTCGCCAGCGTGGAGCACCGCGCTGGCGAAGGCTTGCGATTGGAGCAGGCCTGGCACGGTCAGCGTGTACGACTCGTGCCCGATGGCAGTGCTGGCCAACTTGAGGTAGGTCGAGTACTTGTCGGGGAACGGTTCCTTCTTCGCGAGCACGTAGTACCGCTGGAACGAGCCATCTGTGTTGAAGGCGGCGTCCAAGCGCTCGGACAGGCCCTCGGGTGGCTTCGACTCGCCGTTCTCGATCCGGCTGAGGTGCCCCTTCGAGAAGTTGAGGATCTGGGCGAGTCGCCCAAGCGACATGTTGCCGTTGGCCTTACGGAGGCGGCGGATCTCCGAGCCATAGAAGTGGCGGGGCGACTTCTCCGGGTGGAGCTCCCGTTCCTGCCATCCCAACGCTGCCTCCCGTGTTTCCCGCTATGTGCCGTCCCTGCTGGAAACATGACGGCTCTTCCGATGCTAGCGCCGAGTGCCGATCCTGGTAACGGCCCAACTACGGAAAGGAGCCGACGGCGTGAGCACGAGGAAGCCCCCCAACACGCGCATCTACGTCCCCGAGGTCGGCGAGACGGTCAAGGACATCGCCACCGGCAAGACGGGCGTCCTCACCGGCACCCACAACAGGGAGGCCTACCTCCGCCCGTCGGGCGGCGGCATCGAGTTCTCCACCATGCCGTGGAACATCGAGCCCGTCGAAGGTGTGGACCAGCTGGAGTTCGTGCAGCACCCGTCGCCGCCCCCGGAGGAGGACGTCGCCGAACCGCCGGCGCCCCCCACCGGGGCGTGAGCCTCGACCAGCCGCCGGGGTCGCAGAACCCGCCCGTGCAGTTCTACCTCCGGTTCCCGGAGTGGGCCCTCGGGCGCTGCTTCAAGTGCGAGACCTACAAACTCGTTGCCTGTCTCGGGGACCTCACCGTCGACGGGTTCACGATCAAACTGTTCGCTTGCCACCCCTGCGCCTGGCGGCTCGAACAGTTCCACCGCGCACTGAGAAGGAGGCATGACATGGCGCACGACCTGATCGCGGCCCCGTTCCTGGGCTCCCACGTTGTCCTGCGGCCGGGCCGCCTGGAGGCGATCAAGCTGCCTGAGCGACGGTTCCGTGAACTGGAACTCGCCAGTGCCCGTGGTGAGGCCTGCCCACCGTGGCTCCTGGAAGCGGCCAAGGCCCGATGGGGGGCCAGCCTGCCGGTGCGGCGGGCCGATGAGGCTGTCCTGATCAGGCGGCCCTCCCTCTTCGGGCACAGCCGGGGCAGCTGGGAACTCAACCTCGGGTGCAACTTCAACTGTGACCACTGCTTCCTGGGCGAGCGGCCGTTCGCCGGCCTGGACGAAGCAGGGAAGCACAGCATGCTGCGGACCTTGCGGGACGCGGGTGTCCTCTGGCTTCAGATGACCGGGGGCGAGCCGTTGATCGACCCCCACTTCGCCGGTGCCGCTCGGCTTGCCCACGACCTCGGGATGATGATCGAGGTAAAGACGAACGGCTCGCGACTCGCACGACCCGAGGTGCTGGATGTGCTGGCCTCCGTCAAGCCGTACCGGGTCGATGTCTCCTTGTACGGCGCCACGGAAGAGACGTACGACGGCTTCACGCACACCCGGGGGGCGTTCAAGCGGGCCACCGCAGGTCTGGCTGCTGCGGTTGCCGCCGGGGTACCGCTGCGCTTGTCGCTGATCATCACCGCACAGACCGCTCACGAGCAGGACCGCATGCGCGGCTTGGCGGACGACCTCGGGTTGCCCTACATCGAGTACACCCACATGTCGCCGACGATCTACGGCGGGGGCGAAACGCTCAGGTCCCAGTCCCCGGCGCACCTCAAGCCGCTCGGCAGGTTCGAGGGCTGCAACGCGGGCCACACCTTCCTGCATGTGGACCCGCACGGCCGGGCCTCGATCTGCAAGGTCGCCCGCGACGAACAGGTCGACCTGACATCCGAAGGAGCCCAAGGGCTCGCTCGCCTCGGCGTGATCGCCGATGGCCTCATGCTTCGCACCGGTGGCTGCTCCGGCTGCCAGCTCTCGGCGAACTGCTCGGTTTGCCGGCCGCTGGCCAAGCGCTACCAGGAGGCGAAGGCACCACTCAGGAATTACTGCCAACACGGACAGAAGGAGAGTGCAGCATGACCGCTGTCATGGTCGAGTTGACCGCCACCCGCACCGAGGAGGACGAGGAGCTGTCGTTCATCGACGACGCCGAGTCGTTCGGCGCCGACTCGCTGCCCGGGTGCGGCGACGACAACCCGTACCAGTAGCCCGGTACTAGGCCGCGTATTCGGTCGTGATCAATGGGTTCGGGTGAGGTCCTTGATCCAGATCATTGCGCCGCGGAGGTGAAGGCCGGCGAGGTAGCTTTCCGGGCTCTTGTCATACCGGGTCGCGATGCCTCGCCAGGCCTTCAGCTTGTTGATCAGGCGCTCGAC